>JAQBNX010000274.1 GCA_028288385.1 Spirosoma sp. | reverse complement strand
TCCATTAAGGACTGGCTTTTCGACTGCCACCTGGAGAACCTTAGTGGGTTGCGGCTGCCGATGAATTCGTCACCATAGATCCTTCCTGAATGAACGTCAGCAAATCGTCGTTCAGGCGGTCTTTGTTGGTCATGAAAATCCCATGCGGAGCACCATCATAAACAAGGTACTGCGCGTCGGGGAGGGCATTAGCCGTTAACTCACCCGACGATTCGATTGGAACGGTTTTATCGGCATCACCATGAATTATAAGCACCGGTACACGAATCTGGCTAAGGTCATTGCGGAAATCCGTTTCCGAAAATGAACGAACACAATCGACCGTAGCTTTGTGCGATGCTACGTAGGCACGGGCAAAATCGCCTTCCAGGTGAGCCTGACTAACAGGATGGCTCACAAGACTAACTCCGTAGAATTGCTTGCTGAATGTTTGCAAAAAATCAGCCCGGTCTTTATTGATGTTTTCGACAATGGTGTCAAACGTATCCTTGTCCACCCCGTTCGGGTTGTTATCAGTTTTGAGGAGGTAGGGGGTCACAGAACTTACAAACGCTACTTTCGATACGCGTGCTCCGCCGTGGCGGCTCATGTAGCGTGCCACTTCGCCCCCGCCCATTGAAAATCCGACCAATGTAACATTACGTAAATTTAGCGTATCCAACACGGCTTTCAGGTCGTCGGCCAGCGTGTCATAGTCATAACCGTCCCACGTTTGGGTAGACTTGCCAAAACCCCGGCGGTCGTAAGCAACAACGCGTAGATTGTGTTTTGGCAACTCAGCCATCTGATAATCCCACATCTCGTGGCTCAGAGGCCAGCCGTGGATCAATACGACAGGATTGCCAGTGCCATGGTCGGTATAAAAAAGCTTGATGTCTTCGCCGGACGCGTCCGTTCCTGCTTTAATGTAACTCATAACGTAACTCTGTTTTAGGGATGTTGATCTAACGAATAGATTAAATCAACCAGAGATACGTTTAAAAGTTTGTTATGGATTGTTAGCTGCAACGCCGGGGCATTAATTCTACCAAGTTAATTTCCTGACTTTTCCTGTGACGCTCAAGCCTTACATTAAGACACCCTGAAACACCTCGTCTAAACGGGATACGGGTTTGATGCTGATCTTGTAATTCTTTGTGTCCAGTCCCTTCATATTATATTTCGAGATGAACATTTGCTTAAAACCCAGTTTCTCGGCTTCAGCAATACGCGACTCAATCCGGCTCACCGCCCGCACCTCGCCACCCAGTCCAACCTCAGCCGCAAACGCCACCGATGGTGGGATGGCAATGTCTTCATAGCTAGACACAACAGCCGCGCACACAGCCAGGTCGATGGCGGGGTCTTCGACCCGCAGCCCTCCTGCAATGTTCAAGAATACGTCCTGTTGACCCAAGCGGAAGCCTCCCCGCTTCTCCAATACGGCCAGCAACATATTTAGCCGCTTGGCATCGAATCCCGTGCTGCTGCGCTGGGGTGTACCATACGTAGCCACGCTTACCAGCGCCTGGGATTCAATCAATAAAGGACGGTTACCCTCCAGCATTGATCCAATTGTTACGCCACTCAGGGCTTCATCGCGCTGCGATATCAGGATTTCGGATGGGTTCGTAACCTGTCGCAACCCTGTTCCGAGCATTTCATAAATACCCAGTTCGTCGGTACTGCCAAAGCGGTTTTTATTCGTGCGCAGTATCCGGTACGTTGTGTGGCGGTCGCCCTCAAACGTGAGCACCGTGTCGACCATGTGTTCGAGTACTTTAGGGCCGGCCAGGGTTCCTTCTTTGGTGATGTGGCCAATCATAAACACAGGCACACCCGACTCTTTGGCGTATTTCATGAACTCGGCCGTGCATTCACGAACCTGCGAAACACTGCCCGCCCCGGATTCAACCAGCGACGACTGCATGGTCTGGATGGAATCAATGATCAGGATCTCTGGCTCGAAATGTTCGACAACCCGAAAAATATTCTGGGTCGATGTTTCGGTCATTACGTGGCAGTCGCTGGTTGGCGCATCCAGGCGTTCAGCCCGCATCTTAATCTGCTGTTCACTCTCTTCGCCCGATATATACAATACCCGCATTCCGGCCAGGCTGAGCGCTATTTGCAGCATCAGGGTAGATTTTCCAATACCCGGCTCCCCGCCAATGAGGACTAAAGAACCAGGCACAATGCCCCCTCCCAACACCCGGTTTAACTCGCCGTCGGTGGTGCCTATTCGGGGTTGTTCCTCGTAGTTGATGGCATGAAGGGCCTTGGGCTTTGCGGCAATCTTAACATTACCCGGCCCCGCCGACGGGCTGCGCCAGCCGCCGGGCGAAGGTTCGTCTTTCTGGACAACTTCCTCAACAATGGTGTTCCACTCACCACAGGTAGGACAGCGGCCCATCCATTTGGCCGTTTGCTGGCCGCAACTCTGACAGAAATACGTAGTTTTTAGTTTGGCCATTCGGTTAGTCATGAATGATGGCTAAGAAAGAATAAATAATCACGTAGTGGCTACGTTAAACCCATGCCTGGTTAAGCAATCCAAGCCAAGGTTATACACTTACTCATTACTGATAAAACGCCGTTTCCTCAAAATAAGTTGAGCCCGGACACCGTCGATCGTAAACACACGTTAATTCACTACTACCGTTAATACAACCATGAAAAAAAACCTGCTTTTCTTTACAGTGTGCGTGCTGGTATGTCTGATGCCCGCTTTGACGTTTGCCCAAGGCTTCCAGATTGGTATCAAGGGGGGTGTCAACCTGTCCAAACTGTCGTTTGGTAATTTTGTCTCCACAGGCACGAATGCGAATGGGTCTCCATCAGTGAGCGTCGATGGCCAGACGTTTCGTAACAGTCTGAGCGAAAGCTTAGCCAACAAAACCGGCACATCGTTTGGGATTTACACCCGATTTGGCAGTAATCTGTTTATTCAACCTGAACTGCTGTACTCAACTCGCGCCGGTTCGTTCAATATCCTACGTAATGGCGTATCAGAGAGTGTAACGGTGAAATCGACCAGTTTTGACGTACCGCTTCTGCTGGGCATTAAAGGCGGCCCAATTCGGGTAATGGCCGGACCCGTAGTTTCGTTTCGTGTTGACGACAACCAACGCTTAGGCGAAGCGCTGAGTCTGTATACTAAGGGTACGCTGAACGACGCGTGGTCTAAAGCGTATTATAGCTATCAGGTAGGTGGTGGCTTAGACTTAGGCTCGCTTGGTATTGACGTACGTTACGAAGGTAATTTGTCAGACATTGCTCAGATTAACGACAGTGGGGCCAAATTCGGCCAGCGACTGAAATCGTGGCAGGTTACGCTGGCTTATAAAATATTTTAATGATAAGCCGTCCATTCTGAGTTAGGCCTTTCAGGTAAGTTCAGAATAGACAGCTTTTGACTAAACGAGTAAAACCTGTTGGCCGTTGCTGTTTGCTTCAGTTAGAAGTTACAGCAACGGCCAACAGGTTTTACGAGATAAATGCTATTCTTGAGTCTGCAAACGTCCCCGGCCCCGGTACATTAGTTAAACAACCGCTGCCAGTACTGGGCGAGTTGCTGCGAGATATCTTTCATGCGCCGACGCGAGATAGCCACCTCACGACCATCGGCTAAATGCACATGCCGCTCTTTATTAAACACACTCCGCTGCACGTACGCCAGATTGACAATGTATGACTTATGAATGCGCAGAAAGATTGATCCGTCGAGCGTTTTCTCAAACTCTTTCAGGGTTTTTGAGACAAGGTAACGCTTACGGTCACGGGTGTGAAGAAATGTGTAATTGCCCTCACCCTGCAAACACAAGACATCATCGACCGAGATAAAAATAGTGCGGTTAAGATACGGCAATGCAATGCGGTGCGATCCGCGCTGGTAGGCAGCAGGAAATTGGGGGCAAACGGCAAGAGGCTGAACAGGTGAGTAATTTATGGCTTCCATGAGGACAGGGGTTATGTTTTTAATTTGTATGACAAAACTACCCGGCCTCAACAGCTTCAAAAAGAACGCCTTGATTGACAAGGGACGACTTTAACAGTCAACCGCTTATCAATCAAGGCGTTGTACTTTTGTTAAACCTAATTTTTAGGGGATTGTACTCTCTGTATTACGTAAAACTACCTGGTTAGCATTACAGGCGACTACTGTTATTTTACGAGTATTGCACCACCCCGTCATCAATTAATGGCAACGGGCCGAAAATCACGAATACGATCCATAAATATCTGAGCCCGGCGACGCGAAATTTTCACTTGCTGACCATCGGTCAATTCGAGTTCCCCTTCTTTTTTGATAAAGAATTTGCGAACGAAACCAAGATTTACAATACACGACTTATGAACCCTGACAAACGCCTGACCATCAAGCAGCGTTTCATATTCCTTCAGGGTGCGGGATACCAGCATTTTGGTCCCATCTTTCAAAAAGAAATTGGTGTAATTGCCTGAACCCTCCAACCTAACAATCTCATCAACAGAAACCGTACGTTTACGGTCATAGAAAGGAATAAGCAGTTTCTGAAGACAAGCGGAGTCGGCAATATTTTCCACGTTTTTGTGGAAAGGAATGGACACCGGATTGAATATGGAATCATTGGCAAAGGCTTTCATGGTCGTTTTGGGAGAAGTTTGAAGAGTGATGATTTAAGGTTGATGGTCAGTTACTTACTGAGTGTAGGAAGTACTTATGTTGATGCGTTACAGAGAGACCTATGCTGGTACTATTTACAACAATCAGTCCTACTTAAATAAAGTAGCTAACATATATTTGCTTATCTACGCAAGTCCATGTATATCAGTGTTTTTGGATGTTTAGTACGCTGCTATCGCTGATCAGGTTTTAACCCGGTCACTGCCCCAATCGATTGATACAAAAAGCATCTTTAGGGAGTCTGTCTGGAGGAAGGTCCGCTGCTATTCCCGCTTTTATGTACCTTTGTGGTTAAGCAAAAGCCCCATGTTCGACGCAGTCTATGCTGGAGAAAATAGAAGCCATCTCGCAAGAAATTTCACAATATACCGTATTATCGAAAGAACAGTTGGAACAGTTCCGGCTTCGGTTCATCAGCCGAAAAGGTATAGTAACTGAGTTATTCGAGGAATTAAAAGACGTACCGCCTGACCAACGGCGGGCCGTGGGACAAGGTCTGAATGGACTGAAGAATCTGGCCCAGGAACGGTTCGAGTCTTTCAGCCAGCAAATCGAAGCGTTGCAGGAGTCGGCCAGTAGCAGGCCCCCGCTGGATCTGACACTACCAACCCTACCCAACCTGACGGGTACGCAGCATCCGTTGAGCCTAGTGCGACAGCGCATTATTCAAATATTTGAGCGCATCGGTTTCAATGTAGCCGATGGGCCTGAAATTGAATCCGACTGGTATAACTTCGGAGCGCTCAATTTTCCCGAAAACCATCCGGCCCGCGACATGCAGGATACCTTTTTCGTGGACAAAACGGCCGGGAGCCGAACTGGGTCGGGCGATATGCTGCTGCGAACGCACACCTCGAACGTTCAGATCCGGTTAATGGAGCATCAGAAGCCACCCATACGATCAATTATGCCTGGCCGTGTCTACCGTAATGAAACTATTTCAGCCCGTGCTCACTGCATGTTCCACCAAGTGGAAGGAATTTATATCGATCGCAATGTTGGATTCAAGGACCTGAAAGACACCCTGTATCATTTTGTGAAAGAAATGTTTGAACCGGGCACCCAAATTCGTTTTAGACCTTCTTACTTTCCGTTTACCGAACCCAGCGCGGAGATTGATATTTCGTGTCAGATTTGCGGGGGAACAGGCTGCAACATTTGTAAACACAGCGGCTGGGTCGAGATTGCCGGGTCGGGCATGGTTGATCCACAGGTAATTGCCAATTGCGGGATCGACCCGGAAGAATTCACGGGTTTCGCATTCGGAATGGGTATTGAGCGTATTACACAATTGAAATATGTGGTCAATGACCTACGGCTCTATACCGAGAACGACGTCCGATTTTTGCGGCAATTTGAAGGAGTATAACGTAATGAGTGAATAAAAAATGAGTGATTGAGCGAACCGATATCGTATCGAATTTTCGCCCTCTCACTCATTCGTTTTATATGAATCCAATCCGTCTGTCCGACTTAGCCTTTACCCTCGAAGCTGTCATTGACGAAGCGTTCGGGCAACGGGCGTTGTGGGTAGTGGCCGAAACAAGTGACATCAAGAATTATCCCGACCGGAATTACTGCTTTCTGACCTTAGTGGAGCGTGAGGCCGGGCGCGAAACGCTTGCCAAACTTGACGCCTGCATCTGGCGAAAAAATTACCACACCATCCGCGATTTTGAAAGCGAGACAGGCATCGCCTTCGCCCGTAATATACAGTTGCTGTTGCTGGTATCGGTAGGGTTCAGTCCAGTCTATGGACTGCGGGTAGAAATTCTCAAAATCGACCCGACTTACACTCTAGGTAACCTGGAGCGGGAACGGCAGGCTGTATTAGACAGACTTGTTGAGGAACATCCTGATTTGGTATGGCTAGAAGCAGGACAGTACATTACGGCCAACCAACTGCTGCCCCGCCCGGCTGTCATGCAACGGCTAGCCCTGATTTCGGCCCCTAACTCAGACGGCTGGCGCGACTTCCGGCACGAACTGGCAAATAACGCTCATGGATATACGTTTAAAGTGGATGAGTACTTAACGCAGGTTCAGGGAACTGGTGCTGAGCGGGCTATCTGCACACAACTGGAGCGTATTCGGTCAAGCAATGTTTCCTACGATGCTGTGGTCATTGTGCGGGGCGGTGGGTCTCAGTTAGATTTTGGTTCCTTCGATACGTTCCTGATGGGACACACTGTTGCCGGTTTCGACATTCCAATCCTGGCGGGTATCGGCCACGAACGTAACGTTAGCCTGACAGACATGCTTTGCCATGAGAGCGTGAAAACCCCAACAAAAGCGGCTGCCTTCCTGATCGAGCATAACCGGCAATTCGAAGAAAACTGTTTGCAGCTGCGCGACCGCCTGGGCATTGTCGCCCGCGAAGCCCTGCACATTGCCCGCGAACAGCTGGACAGCGAAAGCGAACGAC
>JAQBNX010000237.1 GCA_028288385.1 Spirosoma sp. | reverse complement strand
AGGAGACGTACCATTAGGAGATGACATTGATAAAAAACACCTCAATTAGTTAGCAGTTATGCCCCAGTTCTTCGTTAAGATAGCCTGCGCGGGTTTTCCCTGCGGACTATACTGATCGCGCTCCCGGTGATGCACGTCGGTTTCCATGAACCACTTCCAGGCAAAGCCGCCTGCAAACCAGGGCTGTGGCCAAACGGCTTCCAGCAGGGCCGCATAGGCGTTGGTTTGAGCCGTTTCGTTCGGTACGCAATCCGTTTCTGACTCCCACGGGCGACGGGCGGTATGATCGCAGCTTCGGTAGCCAAATTCGGTGAACAGGATAGGCTTCTGGTATCGATCGCTCGTCTCCTGCAGGGGTTTCAGGTGTTGTTTCCAGCCTTTTGTCAGGTTACGTACCGACGGCTCCCGGGCATCAGAGAGGGGAAAGTACGCATCGACACCAACGTAATCCAACTGGCTCCAGAACGGAATTTTCTCATAGCGGTCCCAGTTAGCCGCATAGGTGAGTTTACCTTTGTACACTTTTTTCACCTGCCCAATCAGCGTCGACCAGAACTGGGGTCGGGCTATGGCAAAGCGGTCTAATTCGGTGGTGATGCAGTACAGGTCAACGTTGAGTGAGTCGGCCACCTTGGCAAAGTACAGTATGTATTGGGCATAATCGTGCTCAAAGGTCTGCCAGTCGGAATCAGTCGAAAATTCAAGGTCGAGGTGCGAGCCACCCTGCATCCACACATGCGGCTTGAGCATAGTTTTAAGGCCTTGCATCCTAGCCATTTGCACTGTACCGGCCACCCCCGCCGGGGTTTCGCCCCACCACTGCCCAAAGTTTCGTTTTTCTTTGGGTCTGTTTTCACTGAAAAAAAAATGGGGGTCACCTTTTCGGCAAAAACCGTAGGGCACAATGGCCACCCAGTCGCCCTTCATTGTGCGTACCGGCGCCAGAGCCGTTGAGTCAGGCTGACGGGGCGGAGCCACCAGGTTAACACCTTTCAGCTTCGGGCCGGTATAGTGAAAGGGCGGAGCCGCCTGACAACCCAGCAGCACAGATATAATTAAAAAAAGTCGGGTAATCATTTTAGGCAGGGGATGGATTCTAAATTACGGTAAAAAAACGCTTCGGCTGTCTTGCTATTTTTTAGCCCATTCGTCTATGTCCCGCATCGTTGGAGTTTTGTTAATCCTCATTATTGGCAGCGGCCTGATTGCCCCTGAGCCGAATGCACGATTCAGCCGCCATTTTGTAGCCGCCGAGAGTTACGAGTCTGTTGGCGTGTTCGACGTCGATAAGAATGACACGCTTGATATTGTTTCGGGCGATTTCTGGTACGAAGGGCCGCGATTCTGGCGTCGGCACTTAATTGGGAACCAAATCCGGCAGGACCAATACTACGATGACTTTTCAACCATCCCGATGGACGTTAATGGCGATGGACGGATGGACTTCGTAACGGGCGGTTGGTTTGGCGGTACGCTGCGGTGGGTTGAAAACCCGGGCAAAAATGTACGCTGGCCTTCCCACGACATTGCTAAAGTGGGAAATGTAGAGACGGCCCGCGCGTGGGATGTTGATGGCGATGGTACACTAGAAGTTGTCCCGAACAACCCCGGCCATTCGCTTAAATACGTAAAGCTCGTCAAACCGGGCCAGGACTCCGCCAACAGGTTTCAGATTATAACCGTAGCGCCGACGCAGGACCACGGACTGGGCTTTGGCGACATAAATGGTGATGGTCGGGGTGACTTTATTGTAAGTAAAGGCTGGCTTGAAGCCCCCACCAACCGCGCTGCTGGCTCATGGGCATTGCACCCAGAGTTCGATCTCGGCACGGCGAGTGTGCCTATCATTGTAACCGATCTCAACGGCGACCGGCTCAATGATCTCATTGTGGGGCAAGGTCACGGCTATGGCCTGCACTGGTACGAACAAACCCGCGATGCGGGCGGCAAACGCGGCTGGGCCAAGCACCTCATCGACGATAAAAACTCGCAGTATCATTGCCTGGAGTGGGTCGACATAACTGGAGACGGCCAGCCCGAACTCTTAACCGGGAAACGGTATCGCGCCCACAACGACGGCGACCCCGGCTCAGCTGATCCTGTCGGTCTTTATTATTTCACGTGGGATACGACCAAAAAACAGTTTTTGAAACACGACGTTGCCTATGGTCAGGCAGGCGTAGGCAAGGGTACGGGCATCTACTTCGCCGTTGCCGACCTCCGCAAAACCGGCCGCAAAGACATTATTGTCGCCGGGAAAGACGGGTTGACGGTGTTTTTCAACGAAGCGAAATAGCGAGTTGTTCGATCAGAGTCCCAAACAAACCTTAATCTACTTCAGCAACTTCAACGATTCAATAATAATTTCTTCAAAGCCGGGCAGAGTCTTGTAGGCGTATATTGCCCGCCATTTGGTGTCTTTGTAATCCTGGGAAACCTCCAGATACGGTTTGGTACGTAATGATGCCGACGCACCGATGGTGGAATCGTTTGGCTTTATGTTGATGCGCACCGGAATATCGGGGTAGTATTTAAAATACTGCGGATGGGTAATGTAACCAAGTGGTGTGGTGTCGTAGGGTATAAAACCGTCTACGCCGAATAAGGACTGCGCACGAACCTGCCATGGACGTAGCTGCGCATACAGCCATCGGTCGCCTTCATTAGCTGATTTTTCCAGAAAGTCGATATCGGTTTTCCCCAACATTGTATAAGAGCTACATTCAAAACCCGACAGCACGACCCGGATGCCCGCATCGAACAGCACCCGAAATGCCAGCGTATCGCGCTCGAAGTTGTAATCCCCTACGGTCACCTTTTCCAAACCAGGCCGAAATGGAAAGCCCGGCGTTCTACCCGCACAGACAACTACTTCGTCGATCTGAGAAATTAGGTCGGGGTGGTTTTTTACGACTGTCGCTACGTTCGTTACCGGACCCAGGGCCAGAAGGGTCAGCTTTTCTTTGCGAAGCGCATTGGCAATGGCCCGCGACGCGTCGGTTTCGACACCCGTGTCAGTAGCATTCGGCGACCCCTTGTATACCGGAATCGTTTTGCCTGTTTTATTGTACCAGCCCAGAATCTTTTGGGTCACATCGTAGCCATAATCCACATAAGTGACGGTGCTGATGCCCACTATGTCAATTTTATCGGTCTGGCGTAATGCCATAATAAGCGTAACGCCGTCGTCTACCTCGCGGGGTGCTCGTTCGGGCAGGCCAATCATAATATCCGTGTCGAACCAGATGCGTCTGGGCTGGGCAATTAGTAACGTGGGGAACAGAAGCAGGAAAAGAAGGAGTTTTGTCATGGTTGTGAAAAATCGAAAAGACAGCGCCAGACCGAAATAGTGATTCGACGCTGTTTATAAAAAATTATAAAACATACCGTAAGCCAAACTGAAACTGCCGGGGTGGGGCCGCCGAACGCGTGGTGATGCCTGATCCCCGAGGGCCGATCTGGAATTGGTTTGATGAACCCCGCACTACGTTAAAGCCAGATATGTTCACCGTATTTAAGACATTATACACATCGGCTGATACTTCAAGTCGTGGTCGACCAAACAGATGAACCGTGTATTTTACGGACAGATCGACCGTTTTAGCCCACGGCAAACGGTCGTTATTGCGAGTTTCGCCAGGCTGAATATCTGAGGGTAGGCTATAACTTTCGCTGTCGCCGTTGAGGTCAGTAACGCCCCCGTACTTCTGAGCGTCGGCCACGCGCGTAATCGGCAGACCGCTCTGCAGAAGTACCGTTGGCGTAATGACTAAGTTCCGAAGCGGATAATAGTAAAAGATACCCGAAAAAACGTGCCGCCGGTCGTTGTCGTCCACCACGTACTCGGCGACGTAGTTGTTAGAATCCTGCGCCCGCGTATTGATGCCCGTGGTATTGCTCTTAATAATTGACAGGTTGTAGCCCAGCCGGTAGGCATATTTGTCGCTGCCCTTCAGTTTCTGGAACACGAAATTAGCGGCCCAATAACGGGCATAGCCATCGGTACGGGTCTCGAAGATATTACGCGAAATACCGCGTAGCGTGTCGCTGCCATTTACTACCGCATACGCACCTTGCTTATCCTGCCGAATTGGGATGGGGCGCGTCAGGTCAGCCTGGGCAACGGTTCTCACTTGCACATCGGCAGCATTCGTGAGCGGATACGGGGCGGGTGCGTTTAGGTTATAGATGTAAAATAAATCATTCGTCGCTACGTGAACCAGGTCCAGCGAAAACAGGGTGTTGGCTGTTGGCTTTCGCTGAAAACCCAGTGAAAACTGGTGTGAGTAGGGACTCTGGAAGCCATTGGGATTCATAATCCGGAAATTATTGCTGAACTGCTGATCGCGACGACCCTGCAACTGATCGGATGTTGGCCCAGCCAGATACGTTACGGGCGTAGTGGAGCGGGCGTTCAGGTTACCGGGGAACGTAACGCGGTTCAGATCAGTAGAGCCGGGGAGGATGCCGAGCCGCTTAAGTTCGTTGAGTTGTTTTTTGAAATCGCTCCCGCTGTTGCTAAACTGGAGGTTGTCGCTGTAAACCGAATACTTGATTTTGTCGTAGAACATGCCATAGCCGCCCCGAATAACGGTCTGGTCGTTAAGCTGGTAGTTGAATGCCACACGGGGAGCAATGTTGTTGAGATCCCCCTTTGTGCCTCCTCCCTTCGTGAGATTATCGTAGTCATAGCGCAGGCCAAACGTTAGGTTGAGGTCAGGCCGGATGCTCCAGAGATCTTCTGCATACAGGCTGAATACATTTTGCCGCGTCCCGAACGTAGTAGGACGTAGTTCAACGTCATAGGTGCGTACCTGCACATCACGTGGAATATCATTGACATCCAGCACTGAGCCAATGTTGCGGGCCTTTAACGCATCGAGTTGTGCCTGTGTTAACTGCACGTCATAGGTGCCGTAAGCATTGGCCCCGCCCAGCAGCGCATAGTCCGAGGTGATGAACTCCGCCCCCGCTTTCAACGTATGATCGCCCCGGCGAAGGGTAAACTTCTGCTGAATCTGATCGGTATTTTCGATATCGTCGAAAATGGCCCCGCTTTGACCAATCGTGGCGATGGGTACACCGTTAGGGCCGCGCACCGTAACCGATGGGTTAGTGGGGTTCACCGGTTCGCGGTAATTCCAGCGAAAGCGGGAATGCTGATAGTTGGTTTCGCCCGTGATGTCCGGTCCGCCGTTGCGGCTGCCAATAACATAAGCGTTTTTGAGCGAAATTAGGTACGTCCGGTTTTTCTGGGCCGCTGCCGCTGATGGAAACAAAATTCCACCCTCTAAACCACCGCCCTGTCGATCAATATCAAAACTGCCGATGTTGGCCCGAAGGGTGGTTTTGAAACGGCCACTCCAGACCTGATCAAGTTTTCCTGATACGTATGAAAAGTAGTTATGGCCGGTTACTATTTCATTCACGCCTAGTGCAGGGGCAACCAGACGATTGTCTTTGCGATCAAATGTTTGCTCAACGTTGACATAGAAAAACGTTTTGTCCTGCCTCAGCGCTCCACCCAGTCCGAAGCCAAGCTGATGCCGCTGGAAACCGTCTTTGACGGAATTGCCCGATAAATCGGCGGTGGCAAAGCGCGACGGGCTATCAATGACTGAACCGGGACGGGTCAGGTAAAAGGCTTCACCCGTCAGTTGGTTCGATCCTGAGCGCGTCGTTACGTTGATGACGCCGTTGCTGGTGTTGCCAAACTCCACCGAGTAGTTGTTGGTGTAGACGGTGATGCCCTCGGCAAAGCCCACTGGTGTATTAAACTTCATATTACCCAAAAACCGCTCATTGTTGTCCATGCCATCGATAAGGTAGTTGGTATAAATACCATTCAGGCCGTTGATGGCTACGTTGGGAGCTTCGGCATAGCCTTGCGTTGCCAGCGTGAGGTTAGGCAGGCGATAAAGCGCACGGGTTATGTCGCGGCCCTCGAGCGGCAGGCTCTGTAACTCGCGCTTCGAGACTAAGGCCGACACCTCAGCGTTCTGGGTGTTAAGCCTGGCAAGCCGCCGGTCGTTAATCACCACCTCGTCCAGTGTGCTCTCACGCCGGAGTGGTAGTTGAAGGGTGACCGTTGTGAGCGAATTGGACTGGATGTTAATGTCTGATGCTTCGTCTTCGATAAACGTAGAGCTGGGGCGGGTAAACACCCGATACCGGCTACCCATAACGGTACTGAATATGGCTTTTCCCTGGGCATTGGTCTGGGTTGAATCAAGCGCCTTCGTTGAGGTATTTTGCAGATAGACAAACGTATTGGTCACTGGCCGACGCAACAGCAGATCTGTCACGCTCACCTCAAGCCGGGTTGGCGTAAGACTTGTTTGCGCATACGTCGACGTTATAACTAACTGACCGACAAGGAGCAACATTAGTGTAAATGATTTTCTCATGAGTTATTGAAAATTGACACCAAAAAAGAAACACCCAAACGCACCTGATACCCCTGTAGAGTATGGCGCGTTGGCAAGCAGTGGAGTAGGGAGTGCTAAGCCGCGATGGCCAATGCTTGGAAAGTGGGCGGTGCCCGAAGGATTCTGATTCCGGCGAGAAGGCTAATGAGCCGAATAATTTGAGGGTTGGCAAACTGAAACTGCGCTGAGGACCCCAGTTTCTGGAGCAGGGCAACAAACAAGGCAGTGGCAGGCGAGGCAGGCCGGTACTGTTGTAAATCAGTACGGTTATTAATGTCGCCCAATTGGGGCAATAGCACTACGGACTTGTCTGAACAGATTCGGCGAATAACCCGGACCAGCCGATTAGATTGCCAGGGTAATGACGCCAGAGACATTTGTTCGAATACCTCCCGCGATAAACCAAACAGGTAGAGGCCCCCGCGTTGATCTGGACCTAGTACGACCGATGCCGACGAAAGCTGTTTGGCTGCCTGAATCAGGTTGTCAGCAGAGAGGGCGGGACAGTCGTTGCCAATAACTAGCACATGCTCGAAGCCGTGCGTAAACGCAGCCTGCAAAGCC
>JAQBNX010000216.1 GCA_028288385.1 Spirosoma sp. | reverse complement strand
GCTCTCGGCAAATCCTTCGCCCTGGTAAATGACACCGAGGTTGTTGTAAGCTGGAGCATAGGCCGATGCAGCCCGGATGGTTTGCTTGTAGTAATACTTGGCGGAGTCTACATTGGGGGTGATTTTTTGAAATACGTAGGCCATCGAGAAATACGCTTCGCCAAAGCTAGGGTAGATTCGGGTTGACTCCTTCAGGTGATCCAGTGCCCAGCGACCGTGCTTATTGGCGTGTGCAACACTGCTGTCGATCAGCACCTGGGCTTTTTTCAGTTGCTCGGGCGATGCTTTCGGCTTAATGGCATTGAAAGCAGCCGCAATTGAATCGGCCCTGGCCCGGTCTTTTAGGCCTTTTTCAATCCACTCGTTGGCTACGTGCCGCTGCACCTGGCAGCTATTGGGGGCATAAGGCAGCGCCGAGTTGAAGAGGACGAAGTTATTTTTCCAGTCGCGGTTACGCTCCACAGTCTTGAACGAATACAAACCCGTCACAACAGCCATTATGCCCAACAGGGGCGCATACCGGGTCAGCATGGGTTTGAGCGCAAGGCCATTAGCATCCATCGAAGCCTGCGAACGTATCAATAGTTTCTGCAAGCCCCAGATAAGGACAAAGGCTAAACCCATAACAGCGGCATACGTAAAACGCTCTGCCAGAATACCGCCCCGTAACCAGATAAAGCCTAACCCCGGCAGCATGGTAACGAAAAACCAGAACAGCCCAAAACCCCAAAGTGTCCGCTTTACAAATCCTCTCAATGTAAGCCCCAACATGGCCACCATACCCAAAAAGCCTGCCCATGTCCAAAAATCGCCTTTCCCGCCTGACGGGATAACATTATAAGAATAATCATATACGAGCGGATGCGGCCATACGAGCAGCCGCACGTAGTAGGCAAAAAACTTAAACATGGTGGATTTCTGCGTCTGCTCAATAGCGTAAGGGTAGTTAGCCCAGTCAATTGGCGGGTTACCGTTCAAGGTTCCGATCATCAGCTTTTTCTGGTAAAAAAACAGGGCCGCTACGATTAAAAAGGGCCACAGGCTGATAAATGACCGCCAGACGTTCTGCCGGGCAAACCAGTACTGCATAGCCGGAATCAAGGCCAGACTCACAATAGATGACTCTTTGGAGAGGAACGCTAAGTAAAGCGAAACACAGGCTAGTGCCGTCCAACTCCACTCCTTTGTTTCCAGATACCGCCAGTAGGCAAGCAGCATCAGGCTTATAAATAAGAAGCTCAGGATTTCATCGCGGCCTTTGATGTTGGCTACAATTTCGGTGTGCAACGGATGCGCTATAAAAACCAGCCCAATCAGGAAAGCGAGAATTGTTTGGTTAGGCAGCCATTTCTGCAGCAGCGCCCCAATCGCCAGACCCGTCAGGCCATATAAACCAGCGTTAATCAGGTGACTGATATGGGGACTGTCTTTGAAATACTCCTGTTCGAGCGCGAACGTAATGAGCGATAGAGGCCGGTAGTAGCCGAGCGAAATATTACTGAAGTGCCAGAATTCCGTTCGGAGCAGATCCGGAATACCGTCAATGCCTTTTTTAACGAACAGGTTCTGACCAATGGCCGCAATGTCGTCCAGTGCATAGTCGTTCTCCGACGTATTGACGTACAACAGAAAACCCAAAAGCGCCAGCACCACCGGGGGCCACCACAGCACCGGTCGCGTATCAATAGACTGCTTAGGGGGAATAGTCGGGCTAATCGATGAGCGTAGCGGGGCATCGGCAGGCCGGCCAGAAACAGATTCCGGACGGACCGATGCATTGGGAGGAGTTAGGGCAGGCTTGGAATTCTCCAGACGAGCAGGTCGATCAGGAATCGGGCCGACAGGTCGTTTTTTTTTAGCCATAATAATCAGGAAACTTAGGCAGTTTAAGCCAATTTTGTAGCTACGCAGGTTCTTATCCGACCAGGCAAGCCATTATGTTTTATTGAGTGTAAAGTTCACTAAGAATGTCAGCAAAATCAATTCCCATCATGCATCGGCTTAAATCTATCACTTGCCTCATTGGCCTTACCTTGTGGCTGGGTAGTTGCAAAACGATAGCACCACCCAGGGTGACACAGACCTCGTCACCTCTCTCGCGTACCGATTATCTGGCTCTGGGAATTCCGAGCCAGGCTGCCACCACCGATCCAGGCAATTACCTCATCACCCGGCCACAGTATGTGCTGTCCTATAGCCGCGACCGGGGCATTGCCAACTGGGTTAGCTGGCACCTGGGCCAGGCATCGAAAGGCGATGCTCCCCGCACCGACGCGTTCCGGCCCGATCAGTCCCTGCCAGCCGGGTGGTATGCTGTCCGGCCATCCGACTACACCAACACAGGCTTTGACCGGGGTCACTTGTGTCCTTCCGACGACCGCGATGCGACGCCCGAAGACAATGCAGCTACGTTTCTCCTAACCAATATTGTGCCCCAGGCACCCCGGCACAACCGCGAAATATGGCGAACCCTGGAAGAGTATGAACGCAGACTTATGGACGCGGGTAACGATGTCTACATCATAGCGGGCGCGTCGGGTACGGGTGGCACCGGCCAAAACGGCTTTGCAACAACGATTGCTGGCGGCAAACTGACCGTACCGGCCAATCTCTGGAAAATTTTAGTGGTAGTACCAAAGGGTGCCGACACGTCGTTTGAGATCACAACCGCTACCCGTGTCATTGCGGTGAATATTCCCAATAACCAATCGGCGGCCGATAAACCCTGGCGGGCCTACGTCACCAGCATTGACGCCCTGGAAACGCTGACTGGCTACGACTTTCTGTCGAACGTACCGACTGACGTACAGAGCATCATTGAAGCGCGGTTTGACGGAGGAGACAGTTGAGGAGATAGAGCAATAGTTATCTGGTCGATACCCAGACGTTAACATTTATACAGCCAGTTCCAGATTACCCGACCGCACGGGTATCCGCTCAGTCCGCCGACGTAGTACGGCAATGGCTTCGTCGGTGTCGGCAAAAGCGTTGTTTACATTGATCATATGCTGCGCTAGTGTGTCGTATCGTTTATTCATGAGCAGGTAGAAAACCTGCAGGAAATCCAGCCCATCGAAAATGATGGCCTGATTCTGAGCGTACTTGTCGATTGTTTTTAGAAAAAAAGTAGGGTGTTCAGTCCAGTGCATGGCGGGACGAACGTGGTGGCTGATGTGGTAGCCGTCGTTCCAGCACTTTTTGTTGTACTTGACATTGATGCACGTAATGCTGTTTTTATAGGCATTGCCAGGGTCTTCGCTGTCTACAAATGCATGCTGTGTCCAATTGCCAACCATGGCAATCAGGCGGTAAACAACCAGCGGCAGCAGGAATACGAGTACCGTAGCGGGCCAGTTCACAACTAGAAGTACGGTGCACAGGATGCCAAACGTGATTTCGCCCGCCAGTGCCCGCTGGGCCAGTTTGGGTCGGTTTTTCCAGCGTAAGTAAACGAGTAAATCATGGACTCCACGCACAAAAAACTGCCCGAAATAAGCAAGAAAACTCCGGAGACTATCCCGTTTATAAGTCATCGTGCTGCTTTCGTCGTCTTCGAGGTTGTTTTCGGGATGGTGCATGCCAATGTGATGACTGTAGTACGTTTCTGGCGTATGGCCAAAAAACGGGGCCAGTACCCACGGCAGGTAGTTATTCATCCAGGCGTATTCGGGCTTGAAAAACGGCCGGTGGCTCGTGCAGTGAAGCATCAGCCCAAATGGCCCTTTGAAGACAAAAGTGCTGACAAAAAGATGCAGGGCTGCCACACCCCACCACAGCCAGCCTGTTATGAAGGGCATAAACAGTAGTACACTTAGCGGAATCAGAACGAGACTAATGCGGATGGAGAGGTAGACAAAGGGTAAATCGCGCTCGTCTTTGATATATTGGAGAAAAAACCGATCGAAACGATTGTAGGGGCGAACAGTGAAAACAGGATCGTGAATGGTACCCAGGGCCTTCATGCAGTGATACAGTGGTTATAGGTTTTATGTGTGTTGTGCCTTTGTTTTGAGTTAATAAGTCGATGCCTGCTCATGCACTGAAAACGTTTAAATTACTGCTACGTTAACTTTGGCGAAATAACCTGGCTGGTGTTAATTAGTTTGGAGAACATAACCAGAATGGCCCAAATCCTTCCGTAAGCGTTGTAAACAGCAATAATTTAAACTGAATACAGGCCTGCCAAGATACGGAATAATTCTACATTTGAGCAATGCTGCTGGCAGTCTACTACCAACCTAAACGCCTTACAGCGCTATACAATACCCCTGATACCGGTATGACTATAATTCGTTGGTCAGCTAATTAAAACGTACGTGTCAGGATGTCATACCTAACGAACAACTGGCTACATATGAGTTTTGGGACTTGTAATCCGCTTCATTAGCTCCGCCAACGCTATACCTAGTATTGTTCCGATGGTGTCAGCCAGAGCATCGTAAAGGTCGTAAGAGCGGTTGATGGGCATGACACCCTGCCAGACTTCAATCAGGTAACCGTAGATAGCTCCGGCCAGCAACACAACGATTGCCCGGTAGCCTAACATACGCCACAAATAGCCAAAAATGAGGAAAATACTGACGTGTATCAGTTTGTCTCTGTTTGTAATTTCATAAGACAGGCCATCGCCGGGTAGTGAACAGCCAATGAATATGGCCAGCGTCCAGCCGATGGCTGCGTAGTAAAGCAGTTTGGATCGATTCATTCTGATGTTGTTCAACGCTTAAGCTGGTTGACGGTTAAAACCAAAAAAAAGATGATGAGAGTGCATAGGTACACGACATTGCGAGAGTCAATCAGTCCCCGGCCGAGTGCGCGGTATTGTTCGTCGAGGGCAAAGTAAGCCAGGTAATAGGCCAGTCCACCCGGTGCCAGCAGACCCGCCAGCGCACTCAGCCCAACATACAGCAGGAAACCAAAAAACACACCCAGCACAAACGCCACCACCTGGTTATCGTTGAGTGACGACGCCCATACACCAATAGCCACCAATACGCCTGCCAGCAGGACCAATCCAATATATGACCCAAACACCCCCGCCGAGTCAATATTACCCACAGGGGAGCCAAGCTGATAGAGCGTTATGTAGTAGATCAGGGTTGGCAGGATAGTAAGCACTACGAGCAGCCAGCTCGCTCCGAATTTCCCCACCACAACGCCCCACCGGCTAACGGGTTTGGTTAGCAGCCATTCGAGGGTACCGGCCCGAACTTCGTCGGCAATGGAGCGCATGGTGATAGCCGGGACCATAAACAGCATAACATAGGGCGTTAGAGTAAAAAAAGAGCCCATATCAGCGTAGCCGTTTTCGAGCAGGCTTGTATCGGGGAATACCCACAGCAGCAAGCCCACCGCCGTCAGAAATACACCCATGATGATATAAGCGATGGGCGACGAGAAAAATTGATTAACTTCTTTGCGAAAAATAGCCAGCATGGAAAGGAACGGTACTCCCAGATACGTAAACTCGGTTGCTACTCGAACGGGTTCGCTTTGTGCCGACGCAGAACAGCCGCAACGATCAGCGACAAGAACACACCCACCAGAATTGACCCAAAAATACCAGCCACGAACTGCAGTCCCGGACTCTGAAACATCTTCGAGATTTTCATGGCCTGATCAATCTGATCATCGCTCAGCTTGCCCTGATCTTCCAGTTGCTCGCGCATGTTGTTCATAAACCGCTCCTGCAAGCCGGGATCGATGACCGTATTATAAAGCACATTGTAAGTCGATGAAATCATTCCGGCCACCGCCGACAGCAGTGCCCCCAGGCCCATACCCTGGCCAAAGGTGAGGTAGTCGCCATTCAGGCTGCGGAACTCACGCATACCCAGCACCAGCCCCACCACGATTATGACATAAACAACTACTGTGAGCCAGCCATTAGTCATCTGCCCAAGAACATTAAGCAGCGTTGAGTAGACAATTAAGGCTACACCAGTTATCAGCCCCCACTTTAGGGCAACACGGGCACTAGAGACATCATCGTTCATTGACTGAAGTAGTTAGGTTAAGGATTCAGCACGCCATAGTCCTGCTTGCGAAATATCAACGATACAATCAGGACCGGAAGCACGGCTAATGCGGTTTTTTTAGTTAGTTCGTCGGGGAGCAGCACCCCGGGCTTCATGGTGCTCACTTTTGTCCACTGCTCATTAAACGTTTCCGGCCCAAACTGATCAACGATTTGCTTTTTGCCTTCCAGCAGTAGCTTTTTCGAGTTCACCACATATTCGGCAAACACGCCCGGATCTACCTGTGTCACAAAGAAATAGATTAACCAGCCCGTTACCAAGGCCGCTATGGTATTCAGCACATATCCAATGGTCAATCCCTCCCACAGGTGCAGGCGACCCTGGCCGATGTTCTTCCGATAATACCAGACAGTGGCCACAATCATAATAATGTGAATGCCATAGTCCAGCACCCGGATGTTACCCAGTGCCGGAACGCCAAAAGCATAAAGACCCAGAAAATAAAGAAAGCAGCATACGCCCGTTGCCACCCCGGCAAGGAGCGGAAACTTGAGCAGGGGGTGATTAAAATAATCCAGGACCTTATTCATAGGACAGCATTGAACTGGCCCCGATGCACCGTTCCGACAACGCGGCCGGTGAGTGTCTGGCCCAGAAATGGTGAATTTTTTGATTTTGAAACCGTCCGCTCATACGTCCACGTGGCTGTCGGGTCGAAGAGGGTGAGGCTGGCTGCCTGACCCTCTTCAACCGATACAGCCGGTAATCGCAGGATATGCCGGGGCTGGGTCGTGAGCTTTGCTACGATCTGCGCCAGCGGCAGATGCTGGTTGTGGGTCATAACCGCTGAGAAGACCGTTTCGAGACCGATTATGCCAAATTCGGCCTGATCAAACTCCACGTTCTTGCTCTCAGCATCCTGGGGTGTATGGTCCGACACAATGGCGTCAATAGTGCCATCAGCCAGCCCCGCCCATAACCCGGCTAGGTCATCGGTCGAGCGAAACGGCGGATTCACTTTATAGTTGGTATCGAAATCAACCATAACCGAATCGTCGAACACGAGTTGATGAGCCGCTACGTCGCAGCTTACGGGCATTCCTTTGGCCTTTGCCTGCCGGATCAGTTCGACGGAACGGGCACTGGAGATCGTGGAAAAATGGAAAACCGGTCTCGCCAGTGGTTGGCCGTTGCCGGCGGGGGAGCTACCAAGAACATATTCGAGCAACCGCAGGTCGCGCTCCACTATCAGCTCTTCAGCCAAGGCCGGCATTCCTTTCAGGCCCAATAGCGTACTCTGCACACCCTCGTGCATCTGTCCGAAACGGGTCAACAGCTCTTCTTCGGGGTGGTTCATCAGCAAACCATCAATGGGTTGCAGGTATTGCAGGGTTTTCAGCAGCAGGTCGGGGTTCTGCAGCGGATGATTACCATCCGAGAAAGCTACGGCCCCGGCATGATGCAGGTCGAGCATATCGGCAAAATCATGGCCAGCTGTTTTTTGCGTCACAGCTGCAATAACATGAATACGTACGGGCTGTCCCTCACCCAGACGCTGAATGTAGCCTAGTGTATCTTTGGCATCCACAACGGGCTGGGTATTAGGCAACACGGCAATGTCGGTAAAGCCTCCGGCAGCAGCCGCGCGGCAAACGCTCGTCAGGTCTTCCTTATGTTCAAAGCCAGGGTCCTGCGCCATCACACGCATGTCTACCCAGCCCGGCGATACGTGCAGGTTGGCTCCTTCAACCACACGGGCACTTTTGCCCGCCGGGAGATTTTGCCCCATCTGACGTATCAGCCCCTGCTCAATGAGCAGATCACACACCTGGCCATCGCAGGACGAAGCAGCATCAACAACACGGGCGGAACGAATCAGAATTTGCATGGCCTTGCCCTGTCTGCCGATTAAGGAAAGAAAGTTGGAATTAGTAGTCTATAAAAAAGGCTCCACGGGCGTATTGCCTGCCGGAGCCTTCTCAAGTTTTGTCAGAAAATGAATCAGGCACCAACCAACTCCTGATAGGCATTGGCCGTCAGCAGTCCGTCCCGGTTATCCGCGTCAGCAGGTTTCAACCGAATGATCCAGCCTTCTCCGTAGGGGTCCGTGTTGAGGAGTTCCGGCGATTTTTCGATGGCCTTATTCAACTCCAGCACCTCACCGTCAATGGGCAGAAAGAGATCCGATACGGTTTTAACAGCCTCCACCGATCCGAACACGTCACCTTTTGAGAGCGACTGGCCCGTGCTGCTTACATCTACGTAAACGATATCGCCCAGTTCGTGCTGAGCAAAGTCGGTAATGCCAACGACGGCGGTGCCATCATCATCCATTCGAATCCATTCGTGATCCTGCGTATAACTCAATTCGGCGGGAAAATTCATTGCGGGGGTTAATTGATAGAGATGCGCAAAATACGGTAGTTGGGCCCGGATTTGCAAGCCTTCAACGGGAGCCATCTGCCTTAGCGCTTCGTTCCAGCTACCCGCTATGGTTATAACCGCACCGGCATCCCCGTCCGAACGGATTCGTCGCAGGCAAACGCAATTTCCAGACTACTAACAGCATCCTGAATATGATCGGTGAGGTCGAGATCATCGTGGATAGCACGCAGGAAATAGCGCTGTTCGCGGTTGCACAGTTCCTGATGGTCAGGCTCATCCTGCATGTCGATCCAGGTATCGGCCTGAGTAAACTCATCGTGGCTATCCAGCGCGGCATGGTGTACCCGCAGCGATTCAGTTTTGGTGTGAGCGTCTACGTTGTCGGACTTGCCAGTGCCCCCAGCGTTTTTAGCCACAATGGACACACAGCCCTTCGGCCCGATTACATCTTTGACAAAAAAAGCGGTTTCGCTCATCATAGGCCCCCAGCCCGCTTCGTACCAACCCACTGACCCATCCTCGAACCGGATTTGCAACTGACCGTAGTTGTAGTTATCGGCCGGAATGTCGTTTGTCAGCCTGGCACCGATGGCGTTGACCTGCACGGGTTTAGAACGAGTCATCTGGCACATTACGTCGATGTAATGCACCCCACAGTCCACAATCGGGCTGAGCGACTTCATGAGGTTGCGGTGAACCGTCCACATGGTGCCGTGGCTTTGCTGATTCAGGTTCATCCGCATCACGAGGGGTTTGCCCATTTCGCGCGCCACTTCCACAAACTTTTCCCAGGATGGATGATGCCGGAGAATATAGCCTACGACGACTTTTTTACCGGCTTTCTGAGCAGCTGCCATCACTCGTTTTGCACCCTCAACCGTGTCGGCCAGTGGTTTTTCAATGAATACGTGGCATCCCTGTTCGAGCGCCTGTATAGCAAAGGACTCGTGGGTGTCGGGATACGTAGAGATGCAGACAGCATTAGGCTGGGTTTCTTTCAGCGCTGTTGCGTAATCGTCGAACAGCGTATGGCCACCACCGAGCCGGTCGTTGAGCACGTTTTTGCTATTGCCAGTTGACACAATGCCGCAAATGTCAAAACCGTCGAGCGACTGGTAGGCAATGGCGTGCGATGCGCCCATGTTGCCGCACCCGACAACCAGTACCCGCAACAGAGGTTGCTCAACTGGATATTGGGATAATGGGTGCTCCTGCAATGAAGTACTAGAACTAGTCATGAAGAATATGTTTTGATTCGCTACGTAGACGAACCGTATCGACAAAATTAAGTACCTGTTTCTTTTTATTATTTGTTTAGCGACGCAGATGCCTTTGAGCCTGAGTTAGCACCTTTGTAAGCAATTCGGAAAAGCGTTCCGTTCAGGTCATCCGTTACGTAGAGCGACCCGTCCGGCCCCTGAGCCAGTCCACAGGGCCGGTGCTGCACCGGGCCTGTTGGTTTCACCAGGTCAGTTCCGGCGAAATTATCGGCGAATATTTCCCATTTACCCGATGGTTTACCATTTTTAAAAGGCACAAACGCCACTAAATATCCCTTGTGCAAGGCTGCTGACTGAGCATGAAACGCAATGAACGCTCCGTTTCGGTAAGCGGCCGGGAATGAAGTGCCTGTATAAAACAACAGCCCATTGGGACCCATGTGTGCCGGGAAAGCCGCTACGGGTGTAATCGTCTTTTCGCCACCGGTTTTCTTGCCATCGCCCCCGTATTCGGGCGCCACAATCTTCTTTTTCTGAATGTGGTCATAGTAGACATAAGGCCAGCCAGCATCATCACCCTTATGCACCTCATACATGGTTTCGGCGGGCAGCTCGGCACTTTGCTGGGGCGTATAAAACTGCGGATAAAAGTCGTGAAACTGTCCACGACCGTGCTGCATCACAAACAGAGAGTTGCTTTTCTGGTTCCAGTCTAAACCAACAACGTTCTTCAGGCCGGTAGCGTAGCGGATACCATCAGAAAACGCCTGATTAGGCGTGCCGGCCTTGAACTGCCAGATACCAGCGGCCGAATCGAGCAGTGGGCAGGGCATCATTCCTTTACCGGTTCCGGCCTCCCGGCAGGCATCGTTATCCGATGCAATGTTTACGTATATATTATGCTGATTATCGAGTGCAATTGACTTTGATTGGTCCCTTGTTTTCACGCGCAGGCCGGAAACAAGCAGTTCGGGCTGGTCGGGGCTGATAACCTCGCCCTGCTCATTTAGTTTGTAACGGTAGATACTGGAGTTGGAGGAAGCATATAAGTACCCATCCTTAATAGTGATGCCCGTGCCGGGATAATCGCCAAAGCCGATACGCTCATCAATGACACCATCCTTGTTGGTGTCCCGCAGCCGATAGATGCCTTTACCATCTTTCAGCTTAGCCAGTTTAACGTAAATATCACCTGTTTTACTGATGGCGATGTGCCGGGCTGGGCCGAGGTCCTCGGCAACAATACTGGCTGAAAAGCCAGTGGGCAGTTTTATATCAGCGGGCGAAATTGTTTTAGACCGCATGCTCGCAGGGCGACCTGGACTTTTGCTATGATGCGGGGTAATTTCTGCCAGACAATTTGTAGCCACTAGTAAGGCCAGTAAAGCGGTAAGTTGCACAGAACGATAATGCATGTTCGAGTTGATAGAGCCCAGCGGGCCGTGTTTAAGGATGTTTGCTCCATTAGTAAGCGTCCAATGGCCGGAAAATACTACTACGTTCCTGCGACAGCTATAGACAAGGCCAAACTATTCGGTATCGTACGTAATGGCTATGATCGCCATTATCTCCTCGCCCTTCATTGTTCGCAAGGTTATGGTATCGCCCGCGCGTTTACCCTGCAAAGTCCGGGCAATGGGGGCGGTGAAAGCCACTCGTCCATGTGACGCATCGGCCTCATCCACGCCGACAACGGTAAATCGGCGTTCCTCGCCCGCTTTTTTACCGGAGTGCGTATGCAGCGTCACGGTTGCACCAAAGCGAACTTCGTCGTGGGGCTGGTTTTTAGGGTCGACCACGCGGGCACTGGCAATGCGCTGGTTCAGGTTGCCAATCTGCCCGTTCAGCAGGGCCAGTTGCCGCATTCGCTCATTTTCTTCAGGAGTGTCGGTTTGAACGCGGGCGTGTTGAGTCTCCAGATCGGTTAGTTCGGCGCGCAGTAGGGAAAGACCACGGGGCGTAACGTAGTTGGTGGTACCCGGTGGCAGAGGTGCCCGTGCCGGAATGACGACCGGGGCGTCGGCCGTTTCGTTTTTCAGAAAAGCACTGCTCATAATCGGATCAGCTAATCACCAGAAAACTCGCGGGGCATCTCATTGTTCATCGTTCGACCAGCTTTCTCAGTGACCGGCCCGCTGACGTACTACGTTATTTGCAGTACATTTCGGCCCGGATTTTAAGCACCCATTCGGCGTTTTCGATTATGTAATCGTTCTGGCGCAGGGGCCAGGTAGCGCCACCGTCCGTACTGGCCCGAAAATCATAGTTACGCCCCCGCTGTATTTTATAGGACGATACCCTACGTACCAGGCGGGTAGCCGTGACGAGTTCATGCCAGTTCTCCTGCCCAGCCACGCTATACTGCGTCCGGATCTGAGCCGGCAGTGCAGATTCATCAAGTTTAGTGCCGCCGGGACAGGAGAATTTTATCTCTACGTTCATCACCGAAGGCACGGGCAGGGCAGCCAAGTTAATCGCGACGGGCGTCTGGTCGCAGGTAGCACCCACCCCAGACTCGGCAATCAGTCCGCCTTTTGTGCCGGTTCCCCAGGCATCGGTTTCGTCATAAACGCGCAATTTATACCGGCGTCCCTGTACCTGGTTGTAAATACGAATCAGCGACCCATTGTTAACATTGGCATGAAACTCTCCTACCTGCGCTCCGTTCTCCGCATCGATCAGTTTACAGAGATAATTTACATCAACGTT
Organism: Spirosoma sp.; assembly: GCA_028288385.1. Taxonomy (GTDB): domain Bacteria; phylum Bacteroidota; class Bacteroidia; order Cytophagales; family Spirosomataceae; genus Spirosoma. Next base: position 545 of record JAQBNX010000216.1, on the reverse strand, counting down.
AGCCAGTTTGCTGCTAACCTGAAATACGGGGCCCATATCGCAAACAGACTCGGTCCAGGTGGCTACGTAGGCAGCCAGGTGAGTAGCCTCAGCCTGGTAAGTCAGCCGCCCCGTCTGGGCATTTCGCACGACCACTCCGGGCTTCTCCTGCTGCCAATGGTTGGTAAAAGCGTCGTAGCTGAACAGCGGAATGGTATCGCCTGCCTGCACCAGCCGGGCCTTACTGCCGTTCATAGTTGCCGGATTCACGTCCATAGTCCAGCGAACGGGGCGCGACAGTTTTTTCGCCAATCGATACGTCTCATCATATACCTCCAACGTAACAGAACCAGCCATTGAGGTGACTCGTAGCGTACCCGGCGAGGGCTGACCATATAGCCCACTGACAGCGTTCAGTATACCCCCGCCCGGTACCTGACCGGTGGTATTATCAGTGCGCGTATTTGAATGGATGACCGCCAGCGTCAACCCTCCCCGCAGTGGCTCCCCGTCGCGGTCGCTGAGCGTTGTACCCGGCAGCACCGTCACAACAGCATGGTCAGCGT
>JAQBNX010000847.1 GCA_028288385.1 Spirosoma sp. | reverse complement strand
GCGAGGATGGTCGCAATCCTCGCTTGGCCAGAAAGGATGCCAAGGAGCAGGAACGCGGTTGCGATCGCCTTAAATCGTGGTGAGGCGGCTGTTGTTTGCAGCAGCAGAATTGCTACTACATGTTGCGTGCCAGTCAGCAGCGGGTGGCCGAGTAAACCGCTCGCGCGAAAGTCCACGCCGGGTGCGAAGTATGGAAAAGGCACGATATGGCTCTGCAGGACCACCTGCAGCAGCGAGAAAGCTGAATTTGCCAGTGCGAGGCCGATTACTGCTTTGACCACTCGGTCTTTCTGATCGTTCGTCATCGGCAGTACGCAAAGGATGATCGCGGGCGCGATAAGGATCGAATCCACGAGGTAGCCAGCGCTAGAGGTCTGCCCGCGGACGAGCGCAAGGCCGAGGAGCAGACCAATACCTGCCGTTAACACCATCGCTGCGGCTCCAGCCGCGCTCCACAAAGCCGCTCGCGCTCTCGCCTTGGCAAGGAACACCCAAGCTGCAAGTGTCGCTAGGAGGTAGCTTCCAGGATGAATCTTGACGAGGAGGCTGCCGCCAGGTTCTTGATACGGAACTATGCTGTTCCAAAGGAACGGGCTGAGGCCGCCACGAAGCAGGATGCCGGTCACGACCAACAAGACGAACCAGTTGGGAACGTCAGCAATGGCGGCTGCGCGCTGCCTCATCAGGCGATCCATCCCAGGACTACGCGCCGTACGCGATGCAGGATGCAGACGTAAGTGCATCTAGCTGAGAGAGGCATTAGCCAACCTCCTTCTTTCAGTTCGGCGGCTGCCACGCTGCGTTGCACCGCGCCCACCGCATTGCGCAGGTAGTTGAGACGCTGTAACCGCGATCAGTCGTCGTCCCAACTGCGAACCTTGTATGATAGCGCCGAGAGCCGGGTAGCGGCGTCATGGCAGAGAGAACGGATGTTGAATCAACCTCCACATCACAGCGAGGTTTCCAGCCGCGAGCTACCGTCGAGGCAGGGCTCCGGGGGCTGGCTGAAGATCCTTCTTTTCTTGCGCCGCAGCTGGGGCATCATAGCACTGGCAGTGGTTCTCGCTGGGCTACTTGGGGTAGCGTACTCCGTGCTAGCGAGGCCGACATACAGCGCCACGACAAGCCTCCTGCTGGACGTGCGTGGCTCTGGAAACCTGCAGGGACAGGCCGCGGGCGGCGACTCCGTCAGCGACTCCGCAGCAATCGAAAGCCAGGTTGAAGTTCTCAGGTCTAGCAATATTGCGCGGCGCGCCGTGGAACTGCTCGGCGCAGGGTACCTCGATCTGGAAAACGATGAACAGCCTGGCTTGTTTGGCGCTCTGCTCGGTTGGATGATAGAGCGGCCTAGGCAGGCCGACGCCCCGACCGTCAGACCGCAGAATACCGTTTCGGCACGTGCTATGGAGCGGTTGAGCCAGCAGGTTCGCGTCCGCCGGGTCGGGCTCAGCTACATCGTCGAGCTAAGCGCCCGCGGCAACACCCCCGAGAGAGCCGCTCGCACAGCCAACGTGATAACCCAGGCCTATATGGAGGAGGCACTTGCCGCCCGCCGGGAAACCACGGAGCGTGCCCGCGCTTGGCTGCAAGCACAGGTGGAAGACCTCCGCGCACGGGTACAGGAGGCCGATCGCGCGGTGCAGGACCAGCGCCGGCAAGCGAACGACGTCGCCAGCACCTCCCGTCTGCGGGATCTGGAAGCGGCGCGCAGCACCTATCAGTCGATGTACGAAGCGGTCCTACGGCGTTACGCGGAAGCGCTTCAGCAACAGACGAGTCCGGTCACGGATGCGCGAGTTATCTCCGTAGCCGAGCCGCCCCTGCGGAAGAGCTCGCCGCAGGCCTCAATCCTTATTCCCGGGACTGTACTATTAGGTGGCATCATCGGCCTTGTAGCGGCCTTTCTGCGCGAGCGTTCGGACCGCAGCATCCGAACCGCGGATGCGGCCGAGGCGCTGCTGCAGGTAAGATGCTTGGCAATGGTCCCGGATGTTACGCTGTTAAACCGCGGACGCTCCTCTCAATCGCCCGAGCGCATGTTGTGGCTTGCGGCCCATGAGCCTGACAGCGCCTTTGCAGCCGCGGTGCAGCGAGTAGCAGCGGCGGTCGAGGTGCGTGCGGCAGCGAATCGCGGCCTCGTGCTTGGCCTCCTTTCGGCTCGCGCTGGTGAGGGCAAGACAACGATAGGAGCCAATCTGGCGGCAATTCTTGGCAGCATGGGAGTTCGGACTGCCCTTCTAGACCTGAACTTCCGGACACTTGGCGCCGGCACCATGCTCGCGCCAGCCCTGTCCAGCAACGCTTCGAGCGCGATCGAGGACGAGGCCGCTTGGGTGCGTGCGAAGCACGGGGTGTTTGCGAATGTCGAAGTCATCGCCTGTGCTGAGACAAGGATTGCGGGCGGCACGGGGACACCCAATGCAGCTGCGCTCCGTCGCCTCGTGGCTCAGGTCAAGACGGAATTCACTGTTGTCCTGCTGGACTTCGACCCTTCGCTGGTCGCGCCTGAGATGGCCGCACTCGAGGCGCAACTAGATGGCGTCTTAGTTGTGATCGAATGGGGGGTGACACCACAGTACGCTGTACGCGGCGCCATTGAGGCGAATGGTCTCGACGAGCGGCTGATAATGGGAAGCGTCCTTAACAAGGTCGACCAGCGTCTGGCCGCCCGCTTTCAAGTATAGCGGGGCGCGTACCACTGACTTAAGAGTCCGCTCTGCTGT
>JAQBNX010000135.1 GCA_028288385.1 Spirosoma sp. | reverse complement strand
ATCATGCCCGACATGGAAGTAGCTGACCTAGTAAGGGAATGCTTCTTCCTTTTTCAATCATAAGTGGAGCGATATTAGCTAAAAGCCACATAAGTCTTATGCCTGAAATATTTTTGGAAAGCTACGTAGTACCGTCTGAAATTTAAGCATCGGGCAATCAGTTTTCTGACTCGTTCTGGTAATCGACGTACCAGTAAAAAGCCATATACAGCACGGCTAGCACGAATCCATAAGCTAGCGTTAGCTTAAGGCCCAGATGATCTTGAGACCCAGCCGCCAGTGCATCGACGAGTGCCAGTGGCCTGGTCAGAACGTCCCAGCTATTCCACCGCCCAAACCGGCCAAGGTATATTCCAAAACCTGACAAGATCTGACTACCCACCATCAGCACCCAGGCCAGCCCTGTACCTGTCAACGGACGTAACATCCGATGCACAACCAGGGCAGAGTAGAGCCCGGCCAGCAGCCCCGTTTGGGCGAACAGAAACAGCGTAATGGTATCGAACCAGAGCAGCGGGGCATCAACGCTTTTAAGGTGAAACAGGTCGGTGATGATGTAGGGTGCATTAGGCAGAAACGCCAGCCACGTGCCCAGCCCGAGAATCATCAGCCACCGATTTAAAAAGCCGGCTATGCGCAGATCGCGCAGCACCAGAACCACCCCCAATGGAAAAAAGGCCAGAAACAGGTTCCACGTGAGCATGACAAAAAACCACCAGTTTCCGGTGAGCAAACCCCGCGCCGTTACAAGCACTAATCCAGCCAGGGTGAGCCCCGCCAGGGCAATCAATCCTTTGCCCGGTTTGCGCTGGCCCGGCAACTCGACCAGCATTTGGGCCGGGGGAGAAATAAAATAATTCATAACTATAAAGTACTTTGAGTAGCAAAGTAAATAGATAACTTCATCCTGACCGTATCTATATCGATATATTTTTAGCGGTACCAGTTTTAATAATACCACCAGCTTATTCACACCACCAGAAGCTAATCACTGAAAACAACCCATTACCCTATTGATTACCGGGCTAAAGGCTTATTTTTGTTTTCCTACGTGGCTTTGTTCAGCCCGACGTAGCGAGCCTCTCTATAAAATAGAATGATCGATAGCGATCCAGTATTGGTATCAACGCCCGGCAGGATATGCCTTTTTGGGGAACATCAGGATTATTTGGGACTGCCCGTAATTGCAGCCGCCATTTCCCGGCGAATGAGCCTGACCGCCGTGCCACGTGCTGATGGGCAGATGGTTATCCAACTCCCAGATGTGGGGCAGACCGAATCGTTCTCACTGACCAGTCCGCTGGCTTACATAGCGAAACGCGATTATTTCAGGAGTGCTGTCAACATATTGCGCTGGGACGAAGGTGCTACGTTCTCAACGGGTTTCGACGTAACGGTTAAGGGAAATATTCCAATCAATGCCGGCACGTCCAGTTCGTCAGCGCTGGTCGTTAGCTGGGTCAACCTGTTGCTGCAACTGGCCGACAAACCCCTGATCCGAACGTCGGAAGCCATTGCCGACCTGGCCTACCGGGCCGAGGTGCTGGAGTTTGGCGAACCGGGGGGCATGATGGATCACTACGCTACGGCCGTGGGCGATGTTATTTACCTCGAATCGCAGCCGGCCATCTGTGTTCGTCACCTGCGGCCCACACTCGGTACATTTGTGCTGGGCGACTCGCGCGAACCGAAAGATACGCTCGGCATACTGAGGCATGTGAAGTTTGGCATGCTGGAAGCCCTGGCAAAAATCCGGTCCTATAATCCCGCCTTCGATTTGCACACGGCTCCGCTGGCCTCGGCCGCCGACTACCGCCACCTGCTGACGGCTGATGAACAGAGTTTACTATACAGCAATTTATCCGACCGGGACATACTGCGCGAGGCCCTCACTGTTTTAAACGCGCCCATTATTGATGATGCCGCTTTGGGTGATCTGCTGAATAAACACCAGGATAATCTGCGGGATGCCAAGCGCATTTCGACGCCCAAAATTGACCGAATGCTAACCGCTGCCAGGCAGGCAGGGGCACTGGGAGGCAAAATCAATGGGTCAGGTGGGGGAGGCTGCATGTTTGCCTACGCCCCTCAACAGGCCGAAGCCGTTGCCGAAGCCATCGAGCAGCAGGGGGGGCAGGCTTACATCATTACCGTTGATAGCGGTACGCAGCTTGATTAATGCAATAGATAGTATCAATAATTTCCCGCTATCAACCAAAGCGCCCAGGTTACAAACCTAACCGATAGATACCCTGTTGCCTCAGTAGTAATTAATCCAAGTCAGGCCTGAACGTTACGTAGTACCCTGCTTATACCGATGAACAGTTTTCCGGGAGCAAGCACTACGTCAGCACCCGCCAATACGGGATCAATCAAACTTCACAGCATCGTTTTAAATAAAATTTAATTCTTCTTATCTATTTCATAGTCAGAAGTTTAGCTACATTTCGTTTGTTGGCTGATGGAAGGTTTAGGCATTTGAAATTGTGTAAACTAGCCAATTGCTTTCATGCATGATTCGTCAATAACGGAAACATTAGCTACCCATGATTGTCTGGAACGTCGACACGGCTCGTCACCTGCTTGCTCGTAGTTTGTTCGGTTATAACCGTGACAATCTAAGCAAAGCACTCTCCTACAATTCGGTCGATGCCTTCGTTGATAATGAGTTGCTGGCAAACCTGCCGGTAGCAGATTCGCCCGGTTCCTGGGTAACAGAAACGCCCGTGGCTAACAATGGCGCGGTTGATGGTCAGCGGTACGCCCAGCTCACAACCTGGTGGCTCAACCGGATGCTGACCGAGGAAACGTCGATGCAGGAGAAGATGGTCCTGTTCTGGCACAATCATTTTGTGTCGGATCGGGTCAAAGTCAACTACCCGCAGCATATGTACCAGCAAAACGCACTGTTTCGTCAACACGCGTTCGGTGATTTTCGCCAGTTTGCTAAAGAGGTAACCATCAATCCAGCCATG
>JAQBNX010000096.1 GCA_028288385.1 Spirosoma sp. | reverse complement strand
AGTAAATTACACTGGAAGTCACAACGCCCCGTATGCCTAAATCCAAGCAGCTTATTGGCATGACTGACATTGTCGACTTTCCTGATCTGGGGTTGTTTGATGTTCAGGCCAAAATCGATACAGGGGCATTTACTTCCGCCTTGCACTGCAAAAAAGTCAAACTGGTCCGCGTAGGCTTGCAGACAAAGTTGAGTTTTTGGGTGATCGATAAAACTGGTCAGCCAGCCCGGAAGTTCTATAGTCACGAGTTTAGTGAGCGCATGATTCGGAACTCGTTTGGCGTATCGGAAAAACGTTACGTTATTAATACACGTATCATCTTATTTGGACGCACGATCAAAGCTGAATTCACCCTGGCCGACCGCGAACGGCTTAAAAATCCGGTACTCTTAGGCCGAAAACTGCTCCGAAACCGCTTCATCGTCGACGTATCGCAAACGAATTTGTCTTATCAATTGAAAACAGGACAGCATGTTGATAACCAGTAGCCTGATTCAGTCCTGGCTAATATCCTAGAATCGCTCCCGGGAATGGGCCTGACGCTGGTGTATTAGCCACTTCGGGTAACCGCGTTAGTAACTGTCAACCACTGGCTGAGAACTCAGCAAACCGACCTCTTATACGACTTATTAACCAATGCGTATTGCCATCTTATCGGCCAATCCGGCTTTGTATTCCACCAAACGATTACTCGAAGCCGCCAGTCAGCGTGGCCACGAGAGCCTGTTGGTAAATCACCTCAACTGTCAGGTCATGATTGAGGGCGGTAACCCCTCGGTACGTTATGACGGCATCCCGCTGAATGCCATCGATGCTATTGTTCCCCGGATTGGGGCGTCTGTCACGGATTATGGCTGCGCCATTGTCCGTCAGTTTGAGATGATGCGGGTCTTCACAACGGCAAAATCGCAGGCCATCATGCGTTCACGCAACAAACTGCGAAGCCTGCAGGTGCTGTCAAAAGCAGGCGTTGGGCTTCCCAAAACGGCATTTGCCAATCACCCAAAAAACGGCAGCGTTACGCAACTGATTGAGTTGGTGGGTGGTCCGCCCGTGGTAATCAAACTCCTGGAAGGGACGCAGGGCATTGGTGTGGTGCTCGCCGAGACGGCCAAGGCTGCCAAATCAACTATCGAAGCTTTCTATGGGCTGAAGAAGCACGTATTGGTGCAGGAGTTCGTAGCCGAAGCCAAAGGAGCCGACATTCGCGCGTTCGTTATTGGCGGGCGCGTTGTTGGGGCCATCCGGCGCCAGGGCCTGGAGGGTGAATTTCGCTCGAACCTGCACCGGGGCGGCAATGCCGTTGCCATAACACTTACCCCCGATGAAGAGCAGGCAGCTATTGATGCGACCCGCGCGTTGGGCCTGAAAGTGGCCGGGGTAGATATGCTGCCTTCTGACCGGGGGCCGCTGGTACTCGAAGTGAACTCCTCGCCGGGGTTGGAAGGCATTGAAACGGCCACCGGCATCGACGTAGCAGGCGAGATCATCGCCTATGTCGAAGATAAAATTCGGACCGACGAAAGAGACATCGTTGGCGTATAGGGGAGTGAGTGATTGCCGCCATCAATCCATTAATTTAGCGCATCACTGTTTAGTCTATGCCTGCTCTCGATCCTGATCTTAAAAAAGCCATTGTCCACATGCCCGGCGTGGAGAAAGACAAATTGTTGCTTCGGCTGATTGCCAAAGACGCTACGTTGTCCGAAAAACTTTACTTCGAGCTTGTTGAACGGGGACAGACCGTTGATGAACGACGTGAATTAATCCGCGATTTTATCCGCCGGACGGCTACCCTCAACGCCGATTCGGCCGGCTGGCTGATGATGGACATGCGAACGGTCAGCGGTTACATCAGCCGCCATTTTAAGGTGACGAAGGATAAATATGGGGAGGTCGAACTGATGCTTTACATGCTCAATACGTTCTACGACCACAACGCTCATTTGTTGCATAAATACAATTCGCGCTCCGACAAGGCCGCTGGATACATTGCCAAACGAGCTGATCAGGTGCTAAAAAAAGCCCTCAAACTTGACCCGGATTACCATATTGAGTTCGCCAACGAAATTAACAAACTGCTACGGTGGATTTATGGAAACGCCCCGGCTCACTACGCCCGACAGATGGGTTTGCCAACCGAATGGAGCGTATAAACTGCCACTTTGGTATGGTCTGAAGGGATAGCTACTTTGAGAAACAGGTACGGCCTGAGTCAATACGTTTTGGTCATATCAGACGGAATTGCCAGCACGAAATCGGCGAGGTTGCGGTTTTCTGCTTCGGGCCTGCCGGGGTTCGCCAACTCAACCGATGAGAGTGTCATAATTTTCAGGCCGGGCCGATCTTTTCGGAGATACCAGACAATACCCTCAAAGTTTTTGGAGTGATAGTCGCCGTTGACATGCAGTGCGGTTTGTCCCGGCTTTAAGTTTTGGAGAATGAAGTACGCCATTGTTGCATCTTTTATGGCCTGAGCACGCGCAAAGTTGGCGGCTACATCGGCATTACCCGCATGCGGATTGGCTTTGCTATCAGTTCCGGATGACTTTGTTGCCCCTCCACCGTTCGACGACCCGGCCATCATCTCCAGCATAGCCTGGTAGCCAGGCAGGGTTAGGTCGACCACAAAGGGGAGTGGAGCCATCTGGCGTTTGGCGTCTGCCGATAAAGTATCCAGGGCGGCCAGACCCTGGCGCGACACCAGACTGGCATACCGGCGGGGTACGTTGGTGGCAATAAACGGAATCTTCTGCTCTCGGGCCAGATCGACCAAGGGCTTATAATCGGTGTCGAAGTTGGGCCAAAGCCGGGTGGCTTTCGCAAATTCTGAGCCGGTGCTACGTCCCTGCACGTAGTCGCTGAGTGCCGTTTGGTTATCGGCCTCAAACATCTCGGCCCCCAGTACAAGGTTCCCCTTCTTCTGCCCCGCCAGATCCTTTGTTAGCTGTAGTTCGAGCCAGTGGCAGATGGGGTTGTTGTGCAACTCGCCAAACAAGACAACATCCGCTTCGGTAGCCTGCCGGAGCAGTTTGGAATACGTAGTCGATTTTAGGTTAGCTGTATAAAGCCGGTAGGCGGGCCTGTCGGGACCGTCCAGTCTGTAACCGGATGGTTCAGAAGCATCGAGTCCAGAGCGAAATGAGAAGGCCAGCAGACAGATCAGGATGAGCAAAAGGCGCATAAAATCAGGACATCGGGTACTCTCATAACCAATCCAAGGATGAATTAGTTACCTTTCCAAAAATGACTGACCTTCCTGCCCGCATGACCCTTCTTGAATCGCTTCGCCAGTTCCCCGCCTTTGAAAACGTGCCAGATTTCCAACTCCAGTGGCTCATCGACCACTCGGAGGAGGAATCGCTCCCGGCTCACCATGTTATTAACCGTCCCGGTGATGTGATCGATCACCTGTTGCTGGTGATCGATGGTCAGATTGTAATCGACAACGGACAGGATGGGGCGGGTGATGACCTGGCCAGGTACGGGCCAAACTCATTTATGGGTCTTTTGCCCTTCTCCAGGATGCGCGAAATTCGAAATCGGGTCATCACCGAGGGCCCCTCACGGGTGCTCCGGCTGCACCGAAGTAACCTGCGCGAACTGGCCCAATCCAACTATGAACTAACCGAATCACTGGTTCAGCAGATGACAACCCGTGTTCGGGAGTTCACGCGCATGACCCAGCAGGAAGATAAGATGGCCTCCTTGGGGCGGCTATCGGCTGGGCTCGCCCACGAGCTAAACAACCCAGTAGCAGCCGTTGTGCGCTCGGCCGCTACGTTAAGAGAGCATATGCGGGCCACACCGGAAGACTTCAAGGCCATTATGCACCTCCAGGTAACCAACGAGCAGGTCGAATCGGTGAACGAGACATTTTTTGGCAAAATCGACCGGAAAGGAGTGAATGGTGCAACACAGCGACTATCGTTGATGGATCGAACATCGCTGGAAGACGACGTAACGGATTGGCTCGACGACCACGGCATCGATGACTCGGTTGATCTGGCCGGGCCACTGGTTGAGTTTGGTTTTACGACGGACGACCTGGACGGAATTCTGGAAAAGATTGGTGAAGACAATCTGGCGGGCATAACCAGGTGGCTGGTAAACAATTTAGTCACCGAAAAACTGGTGATGGACATCAGCGAAGCGTCCAAACGAATCTCTACCCTCGTCGGCTCCATCAAAAACTATACGCATATGGACCGGGGAGCAGGCAAGGAGTCTGTTTCGCTATCCGAAGGAATCCGCAACACCTTAACGCTGCTCGATCACAAACTTCGCAGCAAGCACATTGACGTAGCGCTAAGCCTACCCGACGACCTGCCCATGGTGTGTGGCTGGCCGGGTGAGTTGAATCAAGTCTGGACCAATCTGATCGACAACGCCATTGATGCCCTGCCCGATGGTGGCCAGTTGGGTATCAGCAGCGAACCGGACCGTGACTTTGTGCTGACGAAAATTACCGATAATGGGCCGGGCATTCCCGCCGATATTAAGGATAAGATATTTGAACCTTTTTTTACCACTAAGGAGATTGGCAAAGGCACTGGGCTTGGCCTGGATATTGTGCAGGGGGTGATAAAACACCATAACGGTTCTATCAAACTAGAATCAAAGCCGGGACAAACCGTGTTTAGCATCTGTCTACCCATTCAATGAGCGGCAACTGGGCTACCGGAACAAGCTGTCATGCTAACTTTCAAAAATCCAGCGGTTGCTGTTTTACTTATTTACTTTATGCGTCTTCCTATTATTTTTTCCATTGATGATGATCAGCAGGTATTGCAAGCCATTCAGCACGATTTGCGGCAGCAGTACCGGAAACAATACCGCATTTTGTGTACGTCCTCGGCCCGCGAAGCGCTCGACTCACTTACCGAACTAAAGAAAAAAGGTGAGGAGGTCGCGCTATTCCTGTCCGACCAGCGGATGCCCGATATGACGGGCGTTGAGTTTTTAACGCAGGCCCGTAAGGTGTTTCCCAATGCGAAACGGGCTTTGCTGACAGCTTATTCTGACATAGACGCGGCTGTGCGGGCGATCAACGAGGTGCAACTGGACTACTACATTGCCAAACCCTGGGACCCACCCGAGGAGAAGCTGTATCCGGTGCTTGACGATTTGCTTGGCAACTGGCAGTCGGATTACCGGCCTGGGTTTGCCGGATTAAAGCTGATCGGCTATCAGTTTTCGCCCCGGTCGCACGATCTCAAGGATTTTTTGTCGGGCAATCTAATGCCCTACCGGTGGCTCGACATTGAAAACGACCCGGAAGCCCAGTCGCTGCTTGAACTGCATGGGTTAGAAAATAAAGATTTACCCGTCGCCGTGCTGGAAGATGGCTCCATACTGGTACAGCCTACTATTCAGGAAATTGGCGCTCAAATGGGCCTGAGTCCTACAGCGGCATCGTCGCTTTACGATCTGGCAATCATTGGCGCTGGTCCGGCCGGGTTGGCAGCAGCGGTCTATGGCGGTTCGGAGGGACTCAAAACTATTTTGGTCGACAAGCGGGCGCCCGGTGGACAGGCTGGCACCAGCTCCCGCATTGAAAACTATCTGGGTTTCCCGGCCGGATTGAGCGGAGCAGAACTGACCAAGCGTGCCATTACGCAGGCAAAGCGCTTCGGAGTGGAATTTTTGGCCCCGCAGGAAGTCGTGTCCATTGAGTCGAAAGGGCAGTATAAGCATATCAACATGGCCGATGGCAGTAAGGTTGTGGCCAGAGCAATCCTTCTCAGCACGGGCGTGGCCTACCACCGATTAGACAATGAAAGCTTCGACCGGTTCTCAGGAGCGGGCGTATACTACGGGGCTGCTACTACCGAAGCGTTTGCCTTTAAAGGCCAGCCTGTTTTCATCGTGGGCGGGGGAAATTCAGCGGGACAGGGGGCTATGTATCTCTCAAGGACCGCATCTGATGTGTACATCTGCATCCGGCGCCCCGACCTCTCGGCAACCATGTCGCAATACCTGATCGATCAGATTGATAAAACGCCTAATATTCACGTGCTGAGTTGTACGGAAGTGGTGGAAGCGTTGGGTGAGGAGCGGTTGGATAGTTTAGTTCTAAAGAATATGGACACCGATGAACACCGTACTGAAAAGGCTGGAGGACTGTTCATATTCATTGGTACAAAGCCC
>JAQBNX010000084.1 GCA_028288385.1 Spirosoma sp. | reverse complement strand
CAGATGAAGCGTAATGGAATCAGAATACAGCGCCTTGAACATGAATTTATCGGGTGTATAAACCTCTTTATGATAGGTAATCTTTCAATTGTCAGTCTGTCGTACACTGAAATAGCTTGAGAGTTAGTTCAGTGTACGACAGAGCCGCTCACCCTAAGCCACCAACGCGCCTGGGGCGAATAAGATCCGACAAAACACGGCTTGTTCAACCATCTTACTCAGTCACATAAAAGGGCAGGTTCGCCGTAGCCACGTTGTTGTGGCCATCCGTCGTATAAACAAATAGACGGTAGGCCCCAACTTGTTGAGGGGCTTTTAACGAAGCTTGCCCCTGATTGACAGACCCTGAGACGGCATTGACCACCGGCCTGGGACGGGCTTCATAATCACCACCTTCACTCACCTGCGTGGGTTCAGTCAACAATTCCCAGCGATAGGAAAGGCGGTCCTGTTCTGGGTCGGTCACCACCGCTAAAATGGGATAGGTGCCACCCGCTTTAAGATGAACATGCTGGGCAGCCTTTTTACCCGCCAGTTGCAGGGAGTACACATGGGGCGCCTTGTTGGCTGGCCAGCGACCACTCCATAAATAGTGCATCACATCCATCACCTCGGTTTCTTCGCCCTTTTCAGTAAACAGGCCATACCAGGTTGGCGTCCGTTCCTGCTTTTGACCCCATAGAAACACGTAGGAACCCAGGCATTTAGCCCGGTCCTGTTCAACCGAGGCTTCGTAACGGCTTTTGTAGACGGCCGCTTTTTCACTGCTGGTTTCTTCGATCGGCGCTTTCCAGTCGGTAGAAAGTCCTTCCCAGTGGCCGGTGGGCCCCCATTCGGTTACCATATAAGCACCCTGCCAGCCGGCTGTCGTTATGGTTTTGGGCAGCGAGGCCAACCCTCCATAGGTATTGACCGAAAGAAAATCGATGTCCGGGCAGCGCTCCTTAATATTAGCCACCAGTTCTTGGTTGATGCCCGCCAACACCGTGCAGGTGGGATGATTGGGATCCAGCGCACGAATCATGCGGGCGATGTCATTGACGGCATTCCAGACGCGGGGGTTTTTATATTGAAGGTTCAGTTCGTTGCCGATGCCCCAGGCCAGCAGTGCCGGATGATCTTTGTATTTTAAGACTTCAGCCCGCAGGGTTTCGAGTTGTTTTTTTACGGCCGTCGTATCCTCATAATTAAACCCATGCCGCTCGCGGGCCACGTTAAGCCCCATCAGAACCGTTAATCCGTGCTGCTGAGCGGTGTCTAACACGGCTTGCCCGTTGTTGCTACCCCAGGTGCGGATGGAATTGCCCCCGTAAGCCCTAATTCGGTCAGGGTATTGGCTGCCGCCCGCGCCTTTGACAAAATAGGGCAGGCCAGCCCTCAGCAGGTGAAATTGATTACCTTCCTGTTTAATTTCTACTTTTACTGGCTTTATCGCCTTTGACGAGGTAGCCGTCTGTGCGAGACCGACAACCGTAAAGAGAATCGATAGGGCTAACGAAATGATTAGTTTTACCATGATACAACAGGAAAGGTAGCTGAGGATGAGGGTTCAACGCATACAAATGACGCTAAAGGTAGGACAGAATGAGATTGATTAGGGGTAAATATAACAATCTCAGAAACATCAAAGCCGCCGATGCGCTGGAGATTGGGGGCATTCATGTCACCGGTCCGCAGGCACTACGACGCCATTTGGCCGCCTACGACATCCGGTTGGGGCGGTCACCCCTGACCGGAATGACAACGCAGGCTCCGCAGTAACTGACCACCCGACCCGCCATGCAAACAACCATTGTTGTTATCGGCTGTTTTGACACGAAGGGAGCGGAGTTTTCCTTCCTGCGAACCTGTATTCTTGCCAAAGGGGAGCCGGTCATCATGATTAATACCGGGGTAATGAATACGGTCGTTGACTTTCCCGTTGATTATCAATCAGAGATGGTGGCCGAGGCCGGCGGGGATTCGCTTAGGGCGATTCAAAAGAGTCGCAACCGGGGACGGGCCATCCAGATCATGGGTGATGGAGCGGCCAAACTGGTGGGGCAACTGGTTCGCTCGGGCCGGGTAAAGGCGGCGATAGGGATGGGGGGCGGGGGCGGCACGTTCATTGCGTTAAGGGCCATGCAGGAAATCCCCTTTGGCCTGCCAAAACTCTGCCTGACCACGCTGGCGGCAAAAGATTTGTCCCGGCAGGTTGGCGCCAAAGACATTACGCTGATGTCGTCGGTAGTGGATGTGGCGGGCCTCAATAGTATGCTTATGCCCCTGATTGAGCAGGCTGCAGCGGCCATCTGTGCCATGGCAAATATCATTCCGAGCCCGAGGCATGAATCGGCGGGACGTATCGCCGTCAGCATGTTTGGAAACACAACGGCCTGTGTGGAGCAGTGCACCCAACGCCTTACTCAACAGGGTTATGAGGTGATGGCCTTTCACGCCAATGGGGTGGGCGGGCGAACCATGGAATCCCTGATTGGGGACGGTTGTTTCGATGCCGTGCTGGATATCACCACCACGGAACTGGCTGATGAGCTTTGCGGGGGAATTTGCAGCGCCGGACCCGATCGGCTGTTAGCAGCAGCAACGATGAATA
>JAQBNX010000012.1 GCA_028288385.1 Spirosoma sp. | reverse complement strand
AACCGAGTTGGGTGGAATAGCGACGGGGTCATGATTAATGTCGGCCTGAACCAGCACTAACTGATTGAGAATGGGCTCATATCGCTCGTGGCATATGGCTAAATAGGCAGGGTTCAAATCTACGGCGTAAACCGTTCGGGCCTCCACAAAATGGACAAAGCCATTGCCCGTGCACGCACCATAAACAGCCACCGTTTGCGGGTAACACTGTTCCACCTTCTCTTTCGTGATGTCGCTCAGGAACGCTAGCTGACCAACCGTTTCGTGGTTCATGTGGCGTTCATAATCCTCATAGGGCACCTGACTCCACGGATTCATCGGTTCGTTTTTACATAAAAGTAGCTTACTATCCCTTATTTATCCAATGAAGCCTGTTCAATCTGCTTATCCAACCGATGAATTGACTGGACCATCGATCGAACGGTGTGGTAATTAATTTTCCATGAATGGCTCATATGCGTCCAGATAGGAACCCCCTGCCGGGTCATCAGGGGCCACCACTCGCCTACCCCATGATTAACCATTTTATCCAGCACGAAGCGGTGTACGTTTTCGTATGCTTTCCAGTACTTCTCCTCGCCAAAAATGCGATAGGCGTCCAAAAAACCAATTAAGACCTCGGCCTGCTGCCAAAACTCTTTTTCCCGATCATACACCTGACCACTGTGTGATCCTTCCACAAAAACGCCCCCATACTCCCAGTCGACCCCGTAGTCGACCGCATGAGAAAAGGCTTTTAGCAGGGAGGTCTGGTATTTTTCCGGTGGAATCCCCAGCACATCGAGCGCATGAAGCAGTAACCACGCAAACTCAGCGTTGTGGCCGTAGCTGGTGTTGTCTTCGGCCTCTCGCTTCACGCCATCCTCGGTGAAGCGATCCCAGCCCCAGATCACGTCGAACTTAATTTGGGGAGCCACGCGCCAGTCGGCCCAAAATTGTGGAACACCCGTGCCAAAGGTGGGGTGCATAATTTTTCTAACCAGCAAGTCGATTACTTCCAGCAATTTCCGGCGATGGACAGGCTGACCGGTGCACTCATACAAACTCGTAAAGGCCTCCATAAGGTGCATGTGGGCGTCGAGCGTTTTCCGGTCTCCCCCAGCAGCTCCGGGTCCAGTTAAAGTCCAATCCCGCTCAAACATCTCAAAATAGCCACCGTAGGTTGTATCAGACGCGTATTTTTGTAGTAGATCAAACACCTTTTGAGCGTACTCAATACCGCGCGGATCACCCGTGGCTAACGTATATTCGCTCAGGCAATAGATGGCAAAACTTTGACCATAGACAATCTTCTGCCGGTTCAACACATCACCCCGGCGGTTGGTCATCCAATAAAAGCCACCGTGTTCAACGTCCCACATCCGGTCCAGCAAATAATCCACGCCATGCCGGGCCAAATCGGCCAGGGCTCCCCCTCCGTAACCGGCCCGATGGGCAGACGAGTAGGTATAAATGGAACGGGTCTGGGCAATGAGTGATTTTTCGTCTTCGCCCGTATCCTGACCATACTGATCGAAATGCGTAATGAAACCACCGTTTTCATGGTCGGCAGTACGCGCAGTCCAGAACGGCAGCAACTCATCGGTCAAATGGACGTGCAGTTCCTGACGGCACCGGATCAGCGTTTCGTTGGTCATAATTGGTAAATCCTTCTCAGGCTAGTCGGATTGGGATAACAATGGTGAATCGTATATTTTAGTTGTGTAATCAGCTTACTACTGATTTTTGGGTTTGACGCAAATGGAGAATTTCGGACAGACTGGCCGTACCAGTCTGATTTAGTTTCTGCACCGTCACGGCAGCTGCCAGGTTAGCAATCTGTATGGCTTCTGCCGGACTGGCTCCTGCCCCCAGACAAGCCGCCCAGGTGGCCACAACGGTGTCGCCGGCACCAACCGTGTCGAGTTCGCCACGTAGCGGCAATCCATCGACTGCCTGCATTTCGTGGTCATCAAGATAAAGCATGCCTGCCTGACCACGCGTAATCAACAATGGGCCACCCGTTTGCTGACGCAGGGCGTTGCCGTAATGGACGCACCACGCCATATCAGGCTCATTGGGTAATTCAACGGTTAAGAATTTAGCTAACTCGGCCGTATTCACTTTCAGCGACGCCCCCCGAATTAATGTTCCAACATCGCGCATATCCGCCAAAAACCGAACGGCCGGGAAGCGGCTAATCAGTGCATTAAGGGCAGTCGCCCGGTTTTTATTGAGCAGCGGATTGGCAAACTGCTGGTTTATGATCAAGACGTCGAGATCGTTCAGCGCCTGTTCCAGATCAGCGAATACCGCCGAAGAAAAGGCTTCGGATAGCGTGTTAGCTGTGCCGAAATCAATTCGGTTAGCTTCCTGGCCATTCAGCACTGGCTTGGTATAAACACAAGTATCCCAACCCGTATCGAGGGTGCGCAGATATTCCGTATCTACCCCCAGTGTGTTGAACAACCCCTGCATCTCCCGTCCAAACAAGTCATTTCCCACGCAGCCCACTACGCGGCAATTTGATACGCCCAGGTCAACCAGGTTCTGAACAACATTACCAGCCGCCCCAAGTGACGCCCTGGGGTGGCTTCCCCAGAATACGTCGTGGTCGGTTTCTAAAGAACGTTCGCCGGTTTGGGTGTGCAGGGTAAAGTACAGATCGAGGGCAAAGTCACCTATAACTCCCACATCAATGGTTGAAAATCGCTGGAAGATGGCGCTGATATCGGACGCTGTCATTAAGTCAGATTTGGCTGAAGTGTGCAGCCCTAAAAACAATTTACTGCCTGCTGGCTACTCACCAAATAAGTCAACTAATTGATAAAGCTGGGGCATCTGCACCGTTTTTTAGTAATCACCTGGTTGATCACTGCAGTCGCTTATTCATAAATAGGTTACCAAAGCGTCCCTGCAAAATTCAACTGGTGCGCTGGTCAACTGCGGCTCTCGAACAAGGTAGATTTTGATGGTATGTCTTCATTCATCCTTTTGATGACTGGATAGTGGTGTCTCGTTATGCTAGACAATCCATTGGTACAGAAGGATTCAGGAACTGCTTCGGCTAAAGCCTATTCGAGTGTAGTTGATTGATGGCAATGTGAGTGGTAGACAGGGCAACTTGGACTGTTAATTTTTTCAGTAAGACTTCCGGGCAGCCAGTATCTTTGACCTTCTTTCGGCCTGCTCTGGCCGGTTAGCCAAAAAACGTTAAATGCGCACCAGCCCCCAACCCGATCCAGCGCCCATTACCCGTCATCTGCGGGCTATGTTTGGGTCACGCTTATTACTCGCTGCCGTTCATCACCTGAATGTATTGGAAGTGCTCAGCACAGGGCCACTTTCTCCAGTCGAGCTAAGCCGACAACTTGAGTTAGGTGATCGGCCGGTCATGGTCTTAATTCCAGCCCTGTGTGCCATGGAGTTACTCCACTACGATGACCTGGGGCAGCTGTCACTTACGGAGCTAGGTCACTTTCTAACGCAGAGCCAGACACCAAATCTGTTAGGTTATACTGGATTGGAAAAAGACGATGCGGG
This sequence comes from Spirosoma sp., assembly GCA_028288385.1. Lineage (GTDB taxonomy): Bacteria > Bacteroidota > Bacteroidia > Cytophagales > Spirosomataceae > Spirosoma. Next base: position 724 of record JAQBNX010000012.1, on the reverse strand, counting down.
CGTGGTTGAGATGGCTGTCCGCCTAAACAACGATGGTCCCCTGCAGACTCTCGAAGGCATTTCGTTTGTGAAGGAAGGCGATGGCCCCTCCCCGATGGACGACCTTGGGTTAGCCCGCAAATTCACGCTGGGCTTAGCCGGACGAGCGCAGCATCTTTCCCCAATTGTAGCGACAAAACTCTCAAAGCGTGAGGGTCACTTGCTGGATGTGGCCGGGGGCACTGGCTATTACACCTTTGAATGGCTGCTGAACAATCCTACGTCAACTGCCACTATCCTGGACCGCCCGGCGGTGCTGGCGGTGGCTGCCGAATTGGTGGATGAGTTCAGTCGAAGTGGGCGACCGGGGGCTAATGGCGTAAAAAAACGGGTTACTCTCCTGCCGGGTGATATGTTAACGGATGAACTTCCACAAACGGACCTCCTATTAGCGGCCAGTCTGTTCCACGACTGGCCTGCACCTACCTGCCAGCGGCTGGCTCATCGTTTCGCATCGGCCCTGCACCCCGGTGGTGAATTGTGGGTGCACGATGCTTTTTTGAACGATACGCTGGATGGCCCACTGGCCGTTGCAGACTATTCGGCCCAACTATTCTGGGTAACCAAAGGCCGATGCTATAGCCGTGCCGAATACCGAGGCTGGTTCACCGAAGCAGGTCTGACACCCTCTCTGGAGAACATTCCGACCCAACTGGATTATGGGTTGATCTGGGCAAAGAAAGGG
>JAQBNX010000834.1 GCA_028288385.1 Spirosoma sp. | reverse complement strand
CCCAGCCAGGGGATTATCACGTTCTCCCCCCGCTGTCTCACGTTCTCCCCCCGGGATGGCGGGCTAGCCTGGGGATAGCTGCCCTCACGTTCTCCCCCCACATGCCAGCGAATCGGTTCATGCGGTTTCAGCGGACGTGACGAGTCCTCTCCCAGTGGGGTGAGCAGTTTCATATCCCCCTGCCCTGCCCTGAATGAGATGGTGCTTCATAGCACCTTATTGCCTTATCGGCGGCGTACCTTAGCTCCTGTATTCAGTCTTTTTGAGGCCAGTTTTCATTCAAGATGCGCCGAAGATCCTCAGCCATATCGATTCCCCGTGACACGCAATCGATTCGCATTCGACGATGCAAATCGGCAGGGATGTCGAAGGTCAGGCGTTTCATCGGTACCTTTGACGGTGCCGATGGCCGTGGGATTTCGGCGATACGAGCTTGTTCGACAACCGCTCCTGATGATGTTGCTGCTGCAGAAAGCGCTTGAGCCGGCGTGGATTGCCGGCTGTCAGCCTCTCCTTCCTTCCCACCATGGACGAAGGCGTCGAGATCCTCTGGCGACGGCTTGTTACGTGGATTGGATGCGAAAGAGACAGACTTAGCCATTGGTCAGCCCCATAATTTCCTTGAGAAGCATTCGGATCTCGTTGGCTGCGGCGCCCTTTGGCTCTGTCTCAAGCACTGTTAGCCCGGCGCCTGCACTTTCCGCGTAGCTTACACGCTGGCAGAGCGAGGCCTGCAGTACCTTGATCGGGTAGTCTGACAGCGCTTTCTGTACGTCCCGGCCTATCGCCGTACCTACGATTTTACGGTTCACCGCAAATGCGGCTTTAAGGTCCTCCTTAAGAATGCGAACTTCGGTAATCAGATCGACAATCTCTTTCGCCGCCCAAACGTCGTACGGCGACGGCTGAACTGGAATGATGACAATATCGCTGGCGGCAATGGCGGACTTGGCCACCGGATAGACGCGTGGGGGGCCATCTATGATGACCCAGTCATATCCCTCCCCCAGCTTTTTCATCTCACGGTGGATTGTATCCTTGGGGATGCCGACCACGGGAAACAGCGACTGACCTTGCCGGGCTGCCAACCAGTCGAGGCCACTGCCCTGAGGATCGGCGTCGACAAAAAGTACTCGCTTCTTGGCTTGGCTGAGCGCCACGGCGAGGTTTGTAGCGAGCGTGGTCTTCCCGACGCCCCCTTTCTGATTGAGAAGCGACAGAACCTTCATGCGGCGGTGCGCCTTTGCGGTGATGCGGCGATAAGGCTGAACGGCAATAAGGTGGCTAGCTATCCTTAATGCGGGCAATATAGCGATACGGCAAGCATCATTTGCGGCGCCACGGTGATAAGGCCAAGCGATCTTGCGGCGAGGCGGATCACCGTGAATGTAGCGATGAGGTGATAAGGCGTTTAGGTTCGACTTGACTACGGCAATGCAGCGTTGTGGTTCGCTGTAAGAACTTAATGCCTTAAATGCGCCTTTAAGGCGCTAAAATAACGATTTAACAACATTCCCCAACAGTACGGTTCGACTCGGCACAAAGGGATTTGGCAGCCGGCATTGTGGCCTACCGGACCGGACGGCTGCCCACAGTGCGAGCGATGCCCTCGAGAAGCATGACCAAGCAGGAATGGCGGAGGCCGAGGCCGAGGGCGGTGTCGGCCAAGTGGTGGGCAGCCTGAATGGCGGCCAGCGCCACGCGGAGACTGGAGAGACTGAGGCCGCGGTCAGCGGCATGAACGGCATACATGGCAATGGTCTCGGGGTCGCCGGTGAGCGGCGGTCGGTCGAGGCCGCTGCACCAAGCCTCAAAGGCGCGCCAGGCGGAGCGGTAGGTCCGCCGGGTGCCGTCGCTACAGGCGCGGGTGGCATAGACCGCGGCGCGGGCGGCGAGCGCCTGCAGGGTCGCGGGTGCGGGCAAGATAGCCACCGAGACGCGCGACCTTGGCGAGGTAGGCAGAGAGTGTCCGCCCTGGCGCGGTGGTGCCGAGCCCCGCGGGGAGGCTTTTGTTGAGGACGGCACGGTCGAGCAGGCCCATCTCGGCTTTGGCCAACGCCAATTCCGCCGGCGCTTCGCGAGCCTTCCGGGCAATCATCGTGCGGGGCGCGGAGGACACCAAACAGCGCTCGATGCAGTCCAGCATCAGGTGACGCACCACATCGGCGGACATGCCCGACCGGGCAGTCGCCCCCCGGAGATGATCCGACGATCATGGGTGTCGATGGCGAAGGCCAAGCGTAACCCGGCTATTCAGCACCTTCGTGCAGGAGAACCTGGAGATCTGGACGAGGAGCTGTGGCAGGAGTTGGCGGGGATCTGCTCGACCATCGTTGAGCATGCGGATGCGCTCATCGACCTTGCCTTCGAAATGGGCGGCGTCGATGAGCTGACCAGGGAGGAGGTGAAGCGCTACATCCGCTTTATCGTGGATCGGCGTTTGGAGCCGCTAGGCCTGGCGCCGATGTACCACATCAAGAAGAACTCTCTGCCCTGGCTGGACGAGATGCTGGGGGC
>JAQBNX010000061.1 GCA_028288385.1 Spirosoma sp. | reverse complement strand
GGCTGGTTCGCATTAATTTACACGTACAACTAAATCATTCTTACAATGAATCGAATCTTGCTTTTCGGGCTACTGCTCGGCACGTTTATGATGGCTGCTCCAGCCAAAAAAGTTCTTCTCTTCAATGGCAAAGACCTGAGCGGCTGGAAGGTATTCGGCACCGAAAAATGGTACGTTGATAACGGAGAACTCATCTGCGACAGTGGCCCCGACAAACAGTACGGCTATCTGGCGACGGAGGAGGCCTATAAGAATTTTGACCTGTCGGTGCAGTTCAAGCAGGAAGCAAATGGCAACAGCGGAGTTTTCTTCCGGTCAAGTATTGAGGGGACGAAAATCAGTGGCTGGCAGGTTGAAGTGGCCCCTAAAGGGCATGATACAGGTGGTATTTATGAATCATATGGCCGGGAATGGTTAGAGAAAATACCGGATGAAAAAGAAACAATTTTAAAGGAAGGCGACTGGAACACGCTTCGTATACGGGTTGATGGGGATCATGTTCAGACGTATTTGAACGGCAAGTCAATGGTCGATATGCACGACGCAAAAATTGGTGCAGCCAATGGTTCCATAGCCCTGCAAATTCACTCCGGGGGCGGTATTAAAGTTCGCTGGCGTAAACTGGTGCTCAAACCGCTTTAAGCTAAGCAGTAAGCTCAGTCCAGCCACACATCGAGTCCATTGCCAAGCTGTCAGGATAATAAGACGCTACCTGGAAAAGTAAGCGAGTAAGAAACCTTGTCAGCTACTATCTGTTCCCCTGGCCAACGAAATATATGAAAAGAGTTTGTTTGGTGGCCTGCATTACCGTACTGGCAGTCGTTTCTGTATTTGCTCAAAAGACGAACCAATGGCAACAACTCTTTAACGGCAAAGACCTGAGTGGTTGGGAAACGTACCTGGACCGGCCTTACAGTGTTAGTGGTCAAACGGATAAAGCGGCTCCCATTGGGCTAAATACCGACCCAAACCACGTTTTTTCAGTGGTGAGGATCGATGGCGCACCGGCCCTACGGATTTCGGGCGAGACATTCGGCGGTATTAATACGCTGGCTGAGTTTGGAAATTACCACCTCCAGTTCGAGTTTAAATGGGGTACGCAGAAATGGCCACCCCGACTCGACCGGCCACGCGATAGTGGTTTATTGTATCATAGTAGTGGACCCCACGGTACGCTAATGCTCTGGATGGAATCTTTCGAATTTCAGATTCAGGAAGGAGACTGTGGCGATTACTGGGGTGTAATGGATGTGCTGGCTGATATTCCGGCGCGTAAAAACGATAAGGGTAACTACGTTTATCAGCCAGGGGCTGCACCCGTCACCTTTCAGGACAAAACGGCTGCCGGGCGCTGGTGCATCAAAAATCCGGATGCTGAGAAACCGTCTGGTCAGTGGAACGTAGTAGACCTCTACTGCCTGGGTAATACGTGTATCCACGTCATTAACGGCAAAGCAAATCTGGTCGTTAAAAATCTTCGTCACCTGGTAGATGGCCAGGCGGTACCACTAACCAGGGGCAAAATTCAACTGCAGTCAGAAGGGGCTGAGATATTTTACCGAAACATCAGAACACAAAGTTTGCGCCAATTGCCCGCCGAACTATTAAAATAAAGCAAACTATTTCAGCTCAGCTAAGAGTCCATCTAGGTCTAACCGGTGGGTATACATTTCTAGGGACCCATCGGGCTGCTGAGGCCATTGATCACGTGCCCGATCCCAATACAGCTCTACTCCATTCTGGTCTGGATCATCAAGGTAAATGTCCTCAGAAACGCCATGATACGATGCGCCCGTGATGGGGTATTTTGCGTCGATCAGCCGCTGAAGGGCCACGGCCAAATCCCGGCGTGTGGGATATAAAATAGCGGTATGAAATAATCCGGCACTACGTAAGGGAGCTGCCGGAGCTCCTTTGCTGTACCAGGTGTTCAGGCCGATGTGGTGATGATAACCTCCTGCTGAGATAAAAGCCGCCTGATCGCCATACATGGTTGTGACTGTAAAGCCGAGCAAATCGCGGTAGAAGGCCAGAGCGCGATCCAGATCAGCAACTTTCAAATGGATATGACCGATGCGGGTTTGATCAGGAATGGTATAAGGAGACATTACAGTGCTTGTGCTGGGTCTTAACCAAGTTTGAGTGTGATGGTTCTGGCCGCTGTTTGGCCTACCCCGATACCCGGTTCAACAGATTGTTCCTGTACCTTGCCACGCCCTTCGACGAGCACCCGGAAGCCCCGGTTTTCCAGCAGAAATAAGGCATCCCGCAGTGTTAACCCCCGTACGTCTGGTACCTGACCGGGCCGGGTAGGCCTTGATTTCCAATGGCCATCGGGTGTTGCCTCAACCCAACCTTCGGTCGATGGTTCGCCCTCCATGTTCATAGTGGTGCTAAGGGTATGCAAATCGTCAGCGTAGCCCGCCAGTAGGACACCCGCCGGGCGCACCTGCCGGCCGGCCGGACGAAGGGGGGCGTGCATTCGAATGTCGTAGGCTACAATCCGGTCGGCTACTTCCTTAAACACGGGTGCGGCCACAGCTCCGGCGTAAAGAAGGTCAATATTATTTCCCTGTGGGCTATCCACAACCGTAATCATGCTGTATTTGGGGTTGTTAGCCGGAAAATAGCCAATAAACGAGGTATAATACTTACCGACCTGGTAAAGACCGTTCACAATCTTCTGGGCTGTACCCGTTTTGCCGGCAATGGCGTAGTTGGGGTTATTGATGTGTTTGGCCGTCCCGTGCTCAACCACTCCCCGTAGCAGTTCCTGGGCTTTGCGGGCTGTTTCGGGTGAGCATATCGGTTTAGAATTTACCTGTGGCTTATTGTCTTCAATTACTTCGTTCGCAAGTTTAACTTGCCGAACCAGCATTGGGCGTACCCACCGACCGTTGTTAGCAACGGCGTTGTAAAAAGTCAGCATTTGGAGCGGAGTAATCTGCATTTCATACCCGTAGGACATAGACGTAAGCGATACTTTGCTCCA
>JAQBNX010000056.1 GCA_028288385.1 Spirosoma sp. | reverse complement strand
TAAACCAGCGTATAAACTAACAATCGACTTTGGTGGATTGGGCCTGAGGCAGTCATCGGCACAGTTGACAAAGCTGTATGGGGCAGATGATCTGATTGGTAAACAAGTGGTGGCGGTGGTAAACTTTTCGCCTAAACAAATTGCAACTTTTATGAGTGAATGCCTGATTTTGGGTGCGGCCGATGTTGACGGTACAGTAACAATCCTTCAAACCGAACGCCCTACCAATAACGGCTTACGCATCGCGTAGGCAATCAATACGATACCATGATTAATACTTCGTTCACCATGAAGAAACTGCTGACACTCGCGACGCTTGTTGTTGCTCATTCTTTCTTTTATTCTTTTGCTTTTGCTCAAGGTCGGCCGGCCACAGAGGAAGATTATTACCGGATTATTACGCTGCCCATTCCCGAGGAGATAAAACTCGAAGTGGGCGGTCTGGCTCCGCTGCCCGACGGACGGCTGGCGGTCTGCACTCGCCGGGGTGAGGTCTGGATGATTAGTAACCCTTATATGCAGGGTAGCCGTGTGCCGACGTATAAGCGTTTTGCCAGTGGGCTTCACGAACCACTGGGGTTGATGTGGCATCCTAGGGGTTATTTTCTTTGTACGCAGCGGGGCGAAGTGACTAAACTCGTCGACAACGACGGCGACGACGTAGCCGATGCCTATACCTCTTTTTACAAATGGCCCCTATCGGGCAATTATCATGAGTATAGCTACGGCCCGGTGTTACTGCCCGATGGCGACATGATCATTACGCTCAACCTTGGCTGGATTGGCCATGGAGCCAGCCTGGCCAAGTGGCGTGGCTGGATGCTTAAATTGACAGAAAAAGGAGAAATGACGCCCTGGGCTACTGGACTACGTTCTCCGGCCGGTTTTGGCATTCTGCACGACGGATCAATTTTTTATACCGAGAACCAGGGCGACTGGGTCGGGTCGGGCCGGATGACTCACCTGGAAAAAGGGGATTTTGCCGGTAACCCGGAGGGTCTGCGATGGACCAGTGAACCGGGATCTCCCCTAAGCCTGAAAGCCGAAGACGTACCAAGCACCGGCAAGCCCATGTTTGAAGTAGCCAAGACGGTGAAAAACTTAAAAGTCCCTGCTGTGTGGTTTCCCCATACACTGATGGGCATTTCGACGTCCGACTTCAAAGAAGATACGACCAAAGGAGCTTTTGGGCCGTTTGCTGGGCAGTTATTCGTAGGTGACCAGGGACACAGCAAAATCATGCGGGTAGACCTGGAAAAAGTCAATGGCGAATGGCAGGGGGCTTGTTTTCCATTTCGCGAGGGATTTCAATCGGGCATTATCCGCACGGTTTGGGGGCAGGACGGCTCCCTCATTGTTGGGATGACAAGCCGGGGCTGGGCAGCTACGGGTAAAGATGCCTATGGCATTCAACGCCTGGTCTGGACGGGCAAAACGCCGTTCGAGATGAAGACCATACGCTCCAAGCCCGACGGTTTCGACGTAACGTTCACCATGCCGGTCGACCGCAAAACGGCAGAAAACCCGGCCAGTTATAGCCTTAATAGCTTTACCTATAAATACCACAAAACCTACGGCAGTCCCATCGAGAACGCAAGAACCGTTCCCATTCGGGGCGTTATTGTTGCCAAAGACGGTCTCAGTGCGCGCATTGTGGTCGATACGGTGTTACGCGAAGGCTATGTGCACGAAGTCAAAGCAGAAGGCGTACGGTCAGCGTCAGGTAATCTAGCGTTGCTACACCCAACGGGTTATTACACCCTCAACGCCATTGCGCCGGGAGAGAAAGCAACCGTAGCCGCCCGTGTTACCGCTTCTCCTACCCACGACCACTCGGCCATGACGGCTACGGCATCCACCAGAGCCACACCCGGTGCCACAAATGGCAAGGTGAGCAAGACGGCCGTGGCAGCCGCCAAAACCAACAAGCGAATAATTGAACAGCCAAGCGACTGGACTAACGGCCCCGATCAGGCTTTAACCATCAGCACCAAGCCGGGCCTTAAATTTGACGTAGATAAGCTGGAAGTGAAAGCTGGTAGCCGGGTGAAAGTCGTTTTCAACAACAACGACGATATGCTTCATAACTTCGTTATTGTTAAACCCGGCATGGCCAATCCGGTTGGCGAAGCGGCCCTGCGCCTGAACCTGAACGGTCCCAAGATGCAGTACGTACCAAACTCGCCCAACGTGCTGTATCACACCAACCTCCTGCAACCGGAAAGCGCCGAAACAATCTACTTTGTTGCACCCACTGAGCCAGGCGATTATCAGTTCGTCTGTACCTTCCCCGGCCACTATACCGTAATGCAGGGAACGTTTAAGGTAGTGAAATAACCCCGGACCGCTGGTCCAGTGAACATCAGGCCGATTGTATGTGCGACTATCATACAATCGGCTTTTGTTTTATCCAGCCATTCGGAATTAAAATTTACACTACTGAATAAGCAGGAAATGAACGAGGGGAAGTTTGCCGATTTTCTCTATGATTACGGCTACGGTATAATCAGGCCAAAAACAGATAATTCATGCTTAACGATGATAATCTGAGCACTCCTGACGTTTTTGCAGTTGAATCTTAAAAAGAACCCGTTGAAACCATATTTGAAATTAGTACCAATCCTGCTGCTCTGGGGTAACTTATCTCACGCCCAGCGCCAACGGGACGATACGTCGCACTACCGAACGGGGCCCATCCCGGCTCACCTGATGCCCATTGAGCGGGCAGCGGGGTCGTCCTCGCTGGGGAGTACCTATTTTTACGGTGGCAAACGGCTTTCCTCGCCCTACTCCCTCGAAGTGCCCTTTTATGAAATTGGCGACCCGACCGTTTCGCACCATTTTGCCGTTTTCCGGTCAATGACAACCCTAACCCGATTAACGGCATTATTACCGCTCGGCTACATTTTGTTGAAACAGAACCAGAATAAAGGTACCTACTGGACCTTCTACGGCGGGTCAATTGTAGCCTCACTTGCTTTCACCATCATTGGTAATAGCCAAATCAACAAAGCCGTTACGCGCTATAATGAACTGCTCCGGCAGCCACGCGTGGGCCTGTCGGTTGCTCCTGTTCTCCTGACGGGACGGGTAGCGGTAGGGGCTGGTATGACCTGGCAATTCTGACCGTTT
>JAQBNX010000002.1 GCA_028288385.1 Spirosoma sp. | reverse complement strand
TGAGCGGAGATAGTCCGCTGAATCTGGTCGTCGGGCTACGTAACAAAAAACCTTATTAGGGCGGGAGAGTTTCTTACCTGATAACAAAACAACGTATTATGACGCTTCAGCAACTGACCGAGCAGATTCGGACAAAAGCTACCCACGCCGACAGCATCGATGCCACGGCCAAAATAGTAACCGATCAGGGGGTTGTTTACATCGACGCCACCCAGTCGCCGGTTGTGGTTTCCAACGATGACAAACCCGCTGACTGTGACCTGCATGTAAGCGTAGACGATCTTGTTCGGATGGGCAGTGGTGATCTGAACCCCATGATGGCATTCATGTCGGGCAAGCTTAAAGTGAAGGGCGACATGGGCATTGCCATGAAAATGGGACAGGTGATGGGATAAGCGAAAAAGGAAATTGCGAAAGAAGGAATGAGTTGATAAATTGGACCTGTATTACAGAGTCCCGTTGCTTTAACAGCATTCATTCGCTCTTTCACAACTCACCTCGCTCTTTATCATGCCTAACCCCTCGCGCCGAAAATTTCTTAGCCGCAGTGCCCTGGCCGCTGCGGCTTTTTACATTGTACCCCGCCATGTACTTGGCAAAGGGTTTGTGGCCCCTTCCGACAAACTCAACATGGCCGCCGTCGGTTGCGGTGGCAAGGCTGATGTTAACATCAGACAGGCATACAATAATGGATCGGACAATTTTGTGGCCCTCTGCGACGTCGATGACCGGCAGTCCAAAAAGTACCGTGCCCAGTTCGCCAATGCACCCTACTTTCAGGACTATCGCGAACTGTTCGACAAGGCAGGCAAGACGTTCGACGCGGTCATAATCAGTACGCCCGACCACATGCACGCGCCCATTGCCATGGCAGCTATGCAACTGGGTAAGCACGTCTACGTTGAGAAACCCCTCACCCACGATATTTATGAAGCGCGGATGTTAACCGAAGCTGCCCGCAAGTATAAGGTCGTGACGCAGATGGGCAACCAGGGTAGTTCGGGCGATGCGACGCGTATTATTGAAACGGCTATTCAGGATAAACTCATCGGCTCTGTCCATATGGTCTATTGCTGGACCAATCGCCCGGTGTGGCCGCAGGGCGTTCGGTCGCCCAAGGACAAAGGCGAGTCGCAGCCCGTGCCGACCGGGGTAAACTGGCCGCTCTGGCTGGGTACGGCACCCGCCCGCGATTACCACGAAGCCTACATGCCCACCCGCTGGCGGGGCTACTGGGACTTTGGTACGGGTGCACTCGGCGATATGGGCTGCCACTTTATGGACGTACCGTTCCGGGCACTGAACCTTAAATACCCTACGTCGGTCGAGTGCAGCGTTGGGTCGGTCTATTCTGACTTTTTCAAAGAAGCTTTCTACGATGACGTATGTCCCCCATCGTCGGCTATTCACCTAACCTTCCCGTCGGAAGATCATAAGGTGAAAGAGATTAAATTTTCCTGGTTCGATGGCGGTATTCGTCCCCAACTGCCCGATGGTGTCGAGTACAGCGACGTCTTTCGCGATGACAACGGGGGAATGCTGTTTATTGGCAGCAAAGGCATGCTGACGGGTGGACTGTTTGGCAACGACCCAAAAATCCTCTCCGTTGGCAAAGCAGCGGGCAAAGCCTTGCCTGCCCCCCGCAAGCCCCTGGTGGAAGGTAAAACCGAGGGCCATCAGCAGCAGTGGGTCAAAGCCTGCAAGCAGGGCTACGGTGCCTATACGTCTTCGTCATTCGATCAGTCTGGTCCGTTGACGGAAACCGTGCTGATGGGTAATCTGGCCACCCGCTCATACCTGGCCCGCGAAGGAGGCAAATTTACAGGTCGTAAAAAACTCCTGTGGGATGGCGACACCATGAAAATCACCAACTACGATTACGCCAATCAATTTGTAAAGCGGCAGTACAACGGAGGCTACACCCTATAAGCAGACGATACGTCGGTGCAGTTACTTACACCTTGATTGACTAGCTGGCAAACGGATTTCCTGTGTAACTGAGGAGCCAGGCGGCTAAATTAGTGGGTATTTCAAACGCTCGATGAGACCTGTCCCGGCCTTTCTGCTATTGATAACGAGTTTTCTGGTGGCCATGACCGGCGTGGCTCAGCCAACCCTGGTGTCTGATGGTAGCCATGACCGACTGTCGCTGCGAGGAAAACTGGCTTATTTTCGGGATTCGACGCAGACGGCTACTCTCTCCGATGTTAGCAGCCCGGCGATGGCGTTAGCCTTTCGACCCGTTGCCAATCCAGTGCCTAATTTTGGCCTTATTGGCGATCTGACCTCAGCAAGACCGCACTGGCTGCGGTTTGGAATGCAGAATACCACGGGCCGACCGGAGCACTGGCTGGCCGAAATCGACTTCTGGTGCTTCGACGAGTTGCAGCTATTCGTCGTCGATGGGCAGAACCGGGTAATATCTGCCTCGCCCGTAATTGGCTGGCGAATGCCCGTAGCGCAGAGGCCTCGTCATCACCGCCATTTCTGGTTTCCTTTTGTGGTGCCCGCCGGTCAGCACGTAACGGCCTACCTACGGGTGATGAAGCGACGGGGTGCGCAGGTCGTCCCGATTGAACTCATCCGGGAGTCGGCCTATGAATCCATCACACAGCAAGGCTACCTCTTTTGGGGCGGTGTGTTATTTACACTGCTGTTTGTGGCCCTTATGAGCTTGTTTTTCTTTCTAACCACCCAGGCCCGGATCTACTCGAAATACATATACTGTCTGCTGGGCCTCATTGGTTTTTTCTTTATAAATGATGGGTTCATGAATCAGTATGGGTTCGACGCGCAGTTCTGGATGCCGGGCCAGAATGTATATTTTCTATTTCCGTTGATTTTGTTCTATTCTCAACTGGGCTTTGTTCGCACGTTTCTATCGCTACGTAATACGGCTGCGCACCGGTGGCATAGGACAGGAACAGTCGTGCTGGGTTGTGGGTTTTTCTGCCTGCTGGCCCTCACTGCCGAGTGGTTCACTCCGCTGACGCCGGCTGCCGAACTGGTGCTGATGCGGCTGTTTTCGCTGCTCTACTGGTTTCCAATGCCGGTGATCGTGGCCTATATTCTATTCGGCATTGTACGCCGGTACCACGTTAGGGAAGCCTGGTTGTACCTAATCGCAATAGCACCATTCTATGCTCTGAATCTAGGCCTGGTGCTTAGCAATTTCGGGGTTGTTCCCATGTTTACTCCCGTTGCCGATTATACCTATTACGGGCTGGCTGCGCTGTTCGAGGTCTTGGTGCTGACATTTGGGCTGGCGTTCCGGTATAAAAAGGACCGCGACCAGACCGAGCGGCTCATTAATGAGCAAACGCACCAGCAGCAGCGCATTTACCAGGCCGAGTTACAGACGCTCGCGATGAAAAACGGGCTACTGGTCGAGAAGGCGCGTATCGCCCGCGACCTGCACGACAATGTAGGAGCGCACCTTGCCTTTGTGGTTACGAACCTGACACACATCAGCGGCCAGGCCGAAAGCCAGCCGCTTGTTGATGGTAAACCGTGGGCCGGACAATTGCGGGCCATTGCGTCACACACCCGCGAAGCCATCAAACTCCTGCGCGAAACCATCTGGGCCATACACCAGGAAAACTTCACCGTCCAGGAGTTTGCCGAA
>JAQBNX010000013.1 GCA_028288385.1 Spirosoma sp. | reverse complement strand
GAACGTAAGCATTGCCCGGCGCCGGGGCGAAATTGGGTTGCGTCGGGCGTAAGGCGCTACGGAGGGGTCTATTTCGCGGCAGTTTGTGGGCGAAATGTGGGTGTTGGCTACCTTTGCGCTGGTGCTGGGGCTGCTGCTGGCCGGTCAGTTTCCGCTCATGAATGTCTTTGATCTCGACACTGGCGTATACCTGATGGCTATGGCCGCGTCTGTACTAATCATCTACCTGCTGGTTACGCTCTGCGCGGTCTTTCCGAGTCGTCAGGCCGCCACGGTGCAGCCAGCCGTAGCGCTGCACGAAGAATAGCATGGCCCGGTCGGGCTGCCGGGGCCATTCATTACGTTAATCATATGCTTCTGATCATCGACGATGACATTGCCATACAAACGTCTCTTTCGCTGTTATTCAGGAAGGAAGGCTTCGCCGTGCGCGTTGCCGACGGGCCGTTCGAGACGCGTGAGGTGCTGGATGAGGAAACCCCAGAGGCTATTATTCTCGATATGAATTTCTCGGTCGATACGTCGGGGGAGGATGGGCTTCGGCTACTGCGCTACATTCGGGAGCGGCTGCCCAACGTACCGGTACTGCTCATTACGGGCTGGGGCAGCATTGACCTCGCCGTGCAGGGCATGCGGGCAGGCGCCAATGATTTCATGACAAAACCATGGCAGAACGATCACCTGGTGCAATCGGTGCGAACGGCCCTCAAACTGGCTGCTGGTGTACCCCTGTCGGCTGGTCGGCAGCAACTCAACGAGCAGTTTCAGTTCGATACCATCATTGGCGAAGATCCAAAACTGCTCGACGTACTGACCACCATTGGGCGGGTGGCCCCTACGGATGCGCCGGTGCTGATTACGGGCGAAAGCGGTACGGGGAAGGAGCTCGTTGCCGAAGCCGTTCACCAGAACAGCCGACGAAAACGCCAGCCATTTGTGAAAGTCAATCTGGGAGGAATATCCAGTACGTTGTTCGAGAGTGAATTATTCGGGCACGTGCGCGGGGCTTTCACCGACGCGAAAACTGACCGTGTGGGGCGTTTCGAACTAGCCAACAAAGGGTCTATTTTCCTGGATGAAATTGGCGACCTGGACCCGGCCGCTCAGGTGAAACTGCTGCGGGTGTTGCAGGACCGGACGTTCGAGCCGCTGGGCAGCAGCAAGACCCGGACGGTGGATGTACGGGTGATTTGCGCTACCAACCGAAATCTGGAAGAGATGGTCAGCCGGGGTACGTTTCGGGAGGATTTGTTCTACCGGATCAACCTCATTACGGTGCGATTGCCCGCTCTGCGCGAACGTCCGGCCGATATTCCGCGGCTGGTGTCGTTTTTTGTGGATAACCTGAAAAAGCTCTACAACCGGCCCAATTTACAGGTAAGTAAAGACGCGCAGCACTGGCTCAAAGGACTCTCCCTGCCCGGCAACATCCGTCAGTTGAAGAACGTAGTGGAACGGGCTGTTTTGCTAGCTCCGGGCGATACGTTAACCATCCCGGATTTTGAAAAGCACCTGCCCGTTACGTCTGGCTCATCGGCCCAAACGGCCAGGGGCGTGTCTCATTACGTTGGCCCGCCCGTTGGTAGCATGACGCTGGACCAGATGGAACGCCAGATGATTGAGCGGGCCATGGCGTTTCATCAGAATCGTGTTTCTAATGTAGCACGGGCGCTGGGCATTACGCGATTTGCGCTGTACCGGCGGTTAGAGAAGTATGGAATTGCCTATCAGGAAGAATGAGAATCCGTTTAAGGATGCTAATTGGTAAGTTTAGGCTAATTGGCCCTATTTTTCGAGTGTAATCGGCATCATTAGCGGGCCAGTATCCTAAGTTATGCGTCTCAAATTCCAGACCCGCTACCTGATTTACATCCTGACCGTTCATGCGGTACTTATTGGTCTGACGTTTCAACTGCTGAAGCAGAACAAGCCCCTGTTCATTGCGTCGGAAGTGGTGATTGGGCTGTCGCTGTACGTGGCGGTTCGTCTGTATCAGTCGTTTCGGCAGCCGGCAACGTTTATTGCATCGGGAATTGAAGCCATCCAGGACAAAGACTTTACGGTTAAGTTTGTGCCGACGGGCAACGACGAGGTCGACGAACTCATCCGGGTTTATAATCTGATGATCGACCAGCTTCGCCACGAACGGACCCGGCAGGCAGAACAGCAGTTTTTCCTGGATAAATTAATCGAAGCCGCGCCAATTGCCCTGCTGATTCTCGACTTCGACAACCGGGTATCGGCCGTCAATCCCAAGGCCCGGCAGTTGCTACGGCTGCCCGACAGCGCCCTGCTCCAGAAGCCCATATCATCAATTCCGCATCCACTGCTGGCGCAACTCAGCACCTTGCCGCCCGGCCAGCCCCACACGGTAAAACTGGCGGGTGTCGAAACGTACCGGGTTTTGCAGGGGCAGTTCATGGATCGGGGTTTTAGGCGGCAGTTCCTGTTTATTGAGGAACTGACCACCGAGATTATCGAAACCGAAAAGAAAGCCTACGGCAAGGTGATTCGCATGATGGCGCATGAAGTGAATAACTCCATTGGGGCCATTAACTCCATACTAGGCATTGCCGAGCCGGAGGTGGCCGACCCCGATGTTAGGCAGGCGGTGCGGGTAGCCATCGACCGCAACGACCGCCTGAACCAGTTTATGCGACGGTTTGCCGATGTCGTGCGGTTGCCCGCTCCCAATGCCGTTACGATGGATGTACGTGGCTTAGTAGTCGATGTTGTTCAACTCATGCAGCCGCAGGCCATGGAACGGGGCGTTTCGCTGATAGCCCACCTGCCCGATGAACCCGTTAACCAATCAATCGACGTAGCGCAGATGGAGCAGGTATTGGTCAACGTAGTAAAGAATGCCCTGGAAGCCTGCGTGGCCGGGCAGGTGGTAGAGGTAGTGCTGACCCACCAGACGCTGCTCATCCGCGACAATGGACAGCCAATTCCACAATCGGTGGGGGCTAACCTGTTCAACCCGTTCTTCAGCACGAAAGCTACCGGTCAGGGCATTGGCCTGACGCTTACCCGCGAAATCCTGCTGAACCATAGCATCACCTTCTCTCTCGCGACAGAACCAGATGGCTGGACGGTGTTCCGGATGGAATGGACGGTTACTGGTAAAGTTGACCAAGCCCCACAAACGTATATAGCCTAGAGTGATTTGCGCACGATCAGCCTAAAAGGGTTCTCCACATGCTCCACGCTGTCGTTGAGCACCAACTGCGCAGCCGTGCGGCCCATCTGCGCAAAATCGGTCGACAGCACCGTGATGCCATCCAGCAGGAACTACTTCAAGGGCGTGTCATTGTACGACAAAATACCCACCTCCTCTCCAACGACGTAATTTGTCCGTTTAATTTTCTTAATTAATTCGACCAGGTCCTCCTCCATCA
>JAQBNX010000665.1 GCA_028288385.1 Spirosoma sp. | reverse complement strand
GGGCGACTACTCGGTTGGCAGCGTAGCGAGTGTTGTGGTCGGAACAATACTCTGCTTCTGGTTGCTGCGTCAGGTTCATGCCGGAGTCAACTGGGCACGGTTTGCAATCGCCCTCCTGGTTGGGCTGGGGGTACTGACACTGATTTATACGTTCCGTGAAGAGTACAGCCAGAACCCGGGCGAAACAATTATTGATATCATCTCGTCACTGCTCACGCTTATTGCCGTCGTTTTGCTGTTTACTGCTGAAAGCAATCGATGGTTTCGGCGGGATACTGTTCCGAACCGTCTTTGAATGTTTATCAGCAGGACAGCATAGCCATTACGTAACGGGTCAATCCCAGCACTCCATAATCAGCAAATCACCGGTTTGCGCTTCAACCCGAACAAAGCCGTCCTGAGCCGATTCGTTGCTGCTGCCGGTGCGGTAACCCAGCGTTAGCGTCTCGTTATGCAGATTATACTTCAACCCGTCTGTTTTGATACCCGATACTGTTCCAACGGGAATGAGCGACAGGGGTGTTCCGGCTACGTACCACTTCTCGTAACGGCCAACGAGCGGAAAAATTCGTGAATGATCGTCGAGCATCACAATGCGGATCTGTTCTTTATAGCGCACAATATTGGTCATATTCGTCAGGCTGTGATCTGCCCGCCTACCCGTAGCCCAGATGATATTAACAGCCGAAAAACCGCGACCTATGAGGTATTCAATGCCCTTTTCCAGATCGGTTTTGTCCTGGTCGGGCGTATGAATAATCTCCAGCGGAAATTGCTGCGCCCGGATAGCATCGAGGTCCAGTTCTCGGTCAAAGTCGCCGAGCAAGACATCTATTTTGATGCCGAGATCAAGCACCCGCCAGACCGAGCTGTCGAGCACCACCACCACTGGACTCCATTCGAGTAGCTGGCCGAGGAGTTCAGGATGGCAGGCGTCGCCATTGGCTATCAGCAAGGCGGGTTCCTGCTCGTCGCGGACAATGTGGTGGGAAGACATAGTGTCAATAGCTCTTTCTATGCTCCAGTGCCACCCACTCGTGGAACACCGCGTCGGCTTCGTTGCGGAGGAGTTGCGTCATGGGTATATGCCGGTGTTCGCGAGGTTTGTCAAGTTCATTGTAAATAAACTGATCGTCGAAACCAGCCTGGGCGGCATCGGAGTGGAAAGCCCCGTAGACAATCCGGTTTGGCCGCGCCCAGTAAACAGCGCCCAAGCACATGGGGCAGGGTTCGCAGGAGGCATAGAGCGTACAGCCTTCTAACTGAAACGTATCAAGGTTTCGGCAGGCGTCGCGAATGGCTACTACCTCGGCATGAGCCGTTGGGTCATTGGTCGACGTAACCTGATTGCAGCCCTGCCCAACAATTTCTCCGTCTTTAATTATTAAGGCCCCAAACGGCCCGCCCTGCCCGGTAATCATGCCCTCGCGGGCCAATGCTATTGCTTTCCTGAGAAAGTATTCGTCCTGTTGGTTCATAAAATCTGCGGCTAAAACAACCGCTCAAAGGGCAGCAAGATACGTCATAACGGCGGACTGGGCTTCGCTGTTTTTGACCAGAGTTGCTGGCGCTACGTCTTTACGCAGGTCTTCATATAGCCGCACTACCTCCTTTAAGCTGACCATCAGTTCCTTACGGTTGGGAGCAGCTACAGTTATACGCAGTCGATTTATATCGTCTGGCCCTGCCACCGTCTCAATCCGGCGCACTCCCCTTGGCAAGCCCTTATTTTTCAGATGCAGCAGAGGCCCCAATATGGCGTTACGTACAAACGCAAGAAAATCCATAGCTTCAAAGTATTCGCCCCGGCCAATTTTGAGTGCGGCATAGTGCACCCAAATCCAGAAGCGATCTTCGGCCCACTGAAAATCGAATGCCGGATAATGGGCGTCTGACTGCTCCATGATCGCCGACAAGGCACCATTACGTTCCCAAAGGATAACCGGATTTTCGACGCGCTCGTAGAACTCACTGGGTGTTAGAAATTTTATATCGACATGAAGCAAAGGGGCATCGTATAGTGCGATAAGCAACCGGGGTTCGCCCACATGGTCGCCCCGAAACGATGCCAGCACTGTACCCAGCCCAGAAGCGTACGCCCGCATTTTTTCCAATTCAGGCGCAATGGACTGAGTCGTAACCAAAACCAAATCAAGGTCTGAATAAGCATCCAGTTCACCCGACGCATAGGAGCCACCCCCAGCCAAACCAAGAGCTTCAGCATCCTGTTGAATGCGGATAATTACGTTGGAGATAAACCCCTGTAAAGAAGGTGTTATAGCCATTTTATGCTCATTTGAATGGGTGCACTATCAGTAAATAACCCTTCTGCTCATCGAATAGGCAGCACTATGCCGACGCCCGATGGTGTTACACCCAACAGTTGCTCTTGCTGATTGTCGCTCCGATGCTTAAAAATCAGATAGTTCACCATATCGAACACCAGCAAAAAGCCGCCCTGCAGCATCACCGACTTACCATATGCCTGCAACTGGTCGGTCCGGTCGGGACGTGTGACGCTACGTTCGCGCAGGTACGCTCCCCCTACAATATAGGCTACGTCCAGACCGGCGTTGAACAGCAGCACCTGTTGCATGGTCTGCTGTTGCCGAATAGCCTGAGCCAGCGTTTCCCCATTGGGATTCTGTTTGCGCAAACCCAGCAACCCCACCCCGGCAATGCCCAGGTTGATCAGGTTCCAGTAGACGTTCATCCGGTGAAAATACATTGCTTCGCCCGAGGTACGGCTGGCCGCTAAGCTGCCTATAGCGATGTTAGCGAGCGAGTAACTGCCAAGCGCGAGACCAAGAACTTTCTGATGCCGGATACGCTGCTCGCTGAACTCGCGCAACCCAGTAGCAGGCGTTGCCCGCTGGGCCGATGCAACCTGGCCCATTAGCAGCGAACCTACCGTATAGAGCAATAATCCACGTAAATCCATACTGAGGCAAACCCCGCGACTACTGGTATGTTTCAGAACCCCAGCCTCATACGGGTAGTGGGATCGTTCACGTTCGTTAATTCCAGAACGTTGGGTGCTGCCAATAGCTCAATGTTATTTTCCATTAACAGTCGACGGGGAGAAAACTGTCCATTGGCAACGGCGCGGTTTATAATGGGGGCAAATTTGGCTTCATAAATCCCGAGCAGTGGCTCCGGCAATTCACCATCCGAATCATAAAATACCGTTGCCAGTTTAGCTGAATTGCGCCCTTTGGTCAGCGCTCGGAACGAACGGTCCGTTAGCAGCGGCATGTCGCAGGCTACTACCAGCCAGGCCGCTTCCAGGTCGCGTTGGAACGCCGAAAGAATGCCGTTTAGCGGCCCCGGCCAGTCGAAAGCATCAACAACAAGTGACTGTTCATTATCCGGCAACAGCGCGGCCTGATGGACATTAACCGACCAGTACACCTTGTTGCAGAACGGTTTGAGTAAGTCGGTCAGATACTCGCGCTGGGGTTTGCCATGGTACGTCAGCTGCGATTTATCCTGTCCCATACGGGTACTGCGGCCTCCGGTCAAAATTAGTCCATTAGGCGCATCCACCGCACTGGCGGACCGGCCGGACTTATTCACGCCAGAAATCCCGTTTACCACCTGTTTTTTCCATGAGTTTCGTTTCCCGGATAACGATGTCGTGCGAAAGTGCTTTGCACATATCATAAATGGTCAGAGCCGCTACGGATGCCCCCACGAGCGCTTCCATTTCGACCCCGGTTTTGCCCTCTGTTGATACGGTGCAATCAATGACCGCATCGCTACCCTCGGCGATGATCGTGATCTGGCAATTATCCAGTCCCAGCGAATGGCATAGCGGAATCAGGTCGTCGGTGCGCTTGGCGGCCATGGTGCCGGCAATTATCGCCGTTTGAAAAACAGGACCTTTGCGCGTCTGAATATCTGCGCCCGTCAATCCAGACTGGGTTAAGTGCTGCATAATGTCGGGACCGAGCGCCACAACGCTCCGGGCGCGGGCCGTTCGCCGGCTAACGGTTTTTAGGCCAACGTCGACCATAGCCGGGTTGCCAGCGGAATCAAGGTGAGATAAACTCATTTTTGACAATGAATATGGATTGTAAACGATGAATGTAAGAAAAAACGCTTATCATTCATTATCACACCGGTCGCCCGGTCCTAATTCATCTTACTTACCATGATTTCCGTTGCCGACGCCTTTGCCATTACTCAACAGCATAAACTAACGCTGCCGACTGAAGCTGTTTCCATAGACGACGCCTTAGGACGCGTGCTGCGCGAACCGGTCCGGGCCGACCGCGACTTTCCACCATTCGATCGGGTGGCGATGGACGGTATTGGTATCCGCTTTGCCGACAGCTCATTCGGCACATCCTCGTTTCGGGTTGTGGGCATGCAGCGGGCAGGCCAGCCTCAGCAAACGCTTACCGATGCCGGTACGTGCCTGGAGGTAATGACCGGGGCCATGCTGCCCATTGGGGCCGACACCGTGATTCGCTACGAAGACATCAGAATTTCGGACGGACTGGCAACAATCACGATTGACGATCTACAGCCTGGACAGCACGTTCACCACCGCGCCACCGACCGGCGGGCGGGCGACGAATTGCTGGCTGTTGGTACGCGCCTGGGACCGGCAGAACTGGCGGTTGCGGCTTCGGTAGGCCAAACGATGCTGACCGTTACGACCCTGCCCCGCGTGGCGCTCATCTCAACCGGCGATGAACTGGTGGGCGTAGCAGACACGCCCCTGCCTCACCAGATTCGTCGGTCGAATACCTATATGCTGCGGGCGGCTCTGGCCGGGTTAGGCATTAGCGCTACGCTGCACCATATCATCGACGACGAAGGCCTGCTGGTGGATAGTCTGTCTAAGTTGCTGGCCGACAACGACGTATTAATTCTGATTGGGGGTGTTTCGGCTGGCAAAGCCGATTTCGTACCCGATGTGCTGGCAGGACTCGGGGTTAAAAAGCAGTTTCACAAGGTCGAACAGCGACCGGGTAAACCACTCTGGTTTGGCACCATGCCCGGAAAGACGGTCTTTGCGCTACCCGGAAATCCGGTTTCGACGGTGCTGTGTGCCCATCGCTACGTTCTGCCTTTCCTGCGGGCGTCGCTGGGTTTACCGCCCGCTCCTCCAACCTTCGCCCGGCTAACTTCACCGGTTACGTTTTCCCCGGCTATTACGTATTTCCTGCCTGTTCAGCTTACATCCCAACCCGATGGACTGCTGCTGGCCTATCCCCTGCCTGGGTCTGGCTCGGCTGACTTTGCCAACCTGCTCGATGCCAGCGGATTTATGGAATTACCCGCCGACCAGTCGGAATTTGGCGTTCATGAAGCGTTTCGGGTATGGCCCTCATTGAGTATGTAAGTCCAAACAGACCTCCTGCCAGGAAGCCGCTCAAAAGAAATAGTGGAACTAATACCCACTTTACCGGTTTATGTTGATGAAACAAGTTCAACCAATAAACAGATTTCAATCATGGCAGTAGGATCACATGCCGTTGAAGCAACCGACGCTAATTTTGAGGAGTTAATCCAATCTGATAAGCCGGTATTAGTCGATTTTTGGGCCGAATGGTGTGGCCCCTGTAAGATGATCGGCCCCGTTGTTGAGCAGCTCGCTGGCGAGTACGAAGGCAGAGCCGTTATTGCTAAGATGGACGTTGACCAGAACGCTCAGGTACCAGCTAAATTTGGTATTCGCAGCATTCCGACCCTGATGGTTTTCAAAAATGGTCAGTTGGTCGATAAAGTAATTGGCGCTGTTCCCAAGAACGTTTTGGAGCAGAAATTACAGGCCGCTATGGAACCAGCCGTTTTGTAACGCATAGATAATACATAAAAAAGCCGATTCTTAACGTTCAGAATCGGCTTTTTTATGTCATTGTAGGATGACCACGTCATCCCACAAAATAAATGTTAAACCAGCATCCGCATCGGGTTCTCCAGCAACTCTTTCACTGTTTGCAGGAAAGCCGCGCCAGTAGCACCGTCTACCGCGCGGTGGTCGCAGGAGAGCGTCACCTTCATTACGTTGGTTGGTTTAGCCGTATCGCCTTCAAACTTGACGCTTTGCTTAATGGCACCCACTGCCAGAATACACGCATCCGGCGGGTTAATGATGGCCGTGAACTCATCGATACCAAACATTCCCAGGTTTGAGATTGAGAATGTACTGCCCTCCCAGTCTTTGGGCTGAAGTTTCTTGTCTTTTGCCTTACCAGCTAAGTCCTTCACCTCGCCCGAAATGGTCGAGAGCGTTTTTTGATCGGCATTACGCACAACCGGTACCAGCAATCCTTCATCGACCGCAACTGCCACGCCAATATTGACGTACTTGTACCTGCGAATTTTATCGCCCAGCCAGGATGCGTTGACGTTTGGATGCTGCTTAAGCGCCAGGGCACAGGCTTTAAGCACAAAATCGTTGAACGAAATCTTGACCGGGCTCACGGCGTTGACGGTTCCGCGCAGTTCCATCGCCTTGTCCATGTTAATCTCCATGGTCAGGTAGAAGTGCGGAGCCGAGAACATGCTCTCGCCCAACCGGCGGGCAATGGTCTTGCGCATCTGGCTCACCGGAATATCCTCGTAGTCGCCCCCAGTGAAACGGTCCGCCGTAGCGGCTGCCTGTGTTACGGGTGCAGTTGCCTGCGGGGGTGCAGATGGGGCTGGCTGAATAGCGGATTGTGCCGGAGCGGGCTGTGCAGCCGGTTTTTGCTGTGGTACAAACGACTCCACATCGCTTTTAACAATGCGCCCTTCTGGACCGGTGCCGTGAACCTGAGTAAGACTAATCCCCTTTTCTTCGGCAATACGCTTGGCCAAGGGCGACGCTTTGACGCGACCGTTGGATTGCTCGGCCTGGCCCGACTCGCCAATGCCATCACCTACTTCTCCGGCATAGGACAGGTCCGTAGCGGCATTGGCTGGCACTTCCGTTTGCGGATTTTGCTTAGCTGTTTCCGATCCAGATTGACCGTTGTTTGCTGGCTGGGCCGTTCCATTAGTTGCCGGAGCCCCATGAGAGCCATTGCCATCGACCAGCACTTTGAAGTTGGCACCTTTTTCACCTACAACGGCAATGATCTCATCAACGGCAACCACAGATCCTTCTTTCACGCCAATGTAGAGGAGTGTTCCTTCTTCGTAGGCTTCGAGGTCCATAGTGGCTTTGTCGGTCTCGACCTCAGCTAGAACGTCGCCCGCTTTCACGGTGTCGCCTTCTTTTTTATGCCAGGTTACCAGCGTACCCTCGGTCATGGTATCGCTCATCTTCGGCATCCGAATGACCGACGCGTTGACATTTTGGGCTGGCGCAGCAGAAACGACTTCTTTATCGGGCAGCGTGGTAGCAACCTCAGCCTTGTTGGCATTGCCACTTGGCGCGAGCGCTGTCCCATTAGCCGGAGCTGACCCACCGGTCGAAGCTGGTTTCACGGGTTCAGCCGTGGAAACATCCTGACTTCCTCCGCTTGAACCGCTCAACAGGGCCTTATAATCTTCACCATCCGCACCAATAACAGCCAGAACGCCATCGACCGGCACCGACGATCCTTTTTCGACACCAATGTAGAGGAGTGTTCCTTCTTCGTAGGCTTCGAGGTCCATAGTGGCTTTGTCGGTTTCGACCTCGGCCAGGACGTCGCCGGATTTTACTTTATCGCCCACCTTCTTGTGCCACTCCGCAATGACTCCCTCGGTCATGGTGTCGCTCATCTTGGGCATTCGGATCAATTCTGCCATATCCAGCTAAGTGTATATCAGGTTTTACAAAAAGACAGGGTTATTATTTTTTAATCAGTACCGGCGTTAGCCGATGAACCGGACCAAAATTAATGTAAAGGCCCTACGGTTGTACAGGTAGCCCCGGTTTTCTATACCAACTAATCAGCAGGTCATTCGGTTAAGGGCTACTCCACCCATAAAACTAACCCTTTCAAATAGCCGCCTTCGGGGTGGAACAAACTGACGGGATGGTCGGCGGGCTGGCTGAGGTGATGCAGCACCCGCACCTGCCGCCCGGCTTCAATGGCAGCCGCTACAATCGTGTTGTAAAATAACTCCCGGTCCACCACCTGCGAACAGGAGAACGTAAACAGTATACCGCCTTTTGCCACCCGGCGCAGGCCCTCAGCGTTCAGCCGTTTGTAGCCCTGCACAGCCCGATGCCTCGCCGATAGGCTTTTGGCAAAAGCGGGTGGGTCGAGCACGACAACATCATACTGATGGTCGTGTTTTTTCAGAAACGCCATCACATCGTCGGCATAGGCTTCGTGTTGTCCAGTAGGATTACCCTCGCTTGTGTTAGCCGTAACGTTGCGGTTGGTCAGGTCAATGGCTTTCTGCGACGCATCGACCGAGTGCACGAGGCTAGCCCCAGCTTGCAAAGCATACACCGAAAAACCGCCTGAGTAGCAAAACGCATTCAGCACCCGCCTACCCTGGCTGTATTTTGCCAGTAGGTCGCGGTTGTCACGCTGGTCGAGAAAGAATCCGGTTTTCTGACCCGTAATCCAATCGACCAGAAATAGATGGCCGTTTTCCTTTGCAGGATGCGGCACCGTCGTTCTACCGAATAGGTAGCCGTTGGTAACGGTATGGCCATATTCGTCAGGCAGGGTTTCAGCACTTTTGTCGTAAATCGCGGTAAGCTCATCACCAAATACGTTCTTCAGAGCTTCGGTAATAAGTTCACGCTCACGGTGCATCCCAATCGAGTGTGCCTGCAACACGGCTACCCCATTGTACATATCGATAATTAGGCCCGTGCAGCCATCGCCCTCGCCATGAACCAGCCGGTAGCAGTTGGTTTCAGGATTGAGAATAGCCTGCCTGATCTGACGAATGTGTTTTAGCTTCTCAGTCCAGTACGCTACGTCGGGCGTTACGGGGCCGCCTGCGGTAACATTAAATGAAAACAGCCGCACGGCAATGCTACCGTCATGGTAATGACCTGTAGCCAGATACTTGCTCTTGCTATCGAACACCTCCACTACGTCGCCATCAGCTAGATTTCCTTCGTACCGGC
>JAQBNX010000658.1 GCA_028288385.1 Spirosoma sp. | reverse complement strand
CTCATGGCTGGTTGACTGGTGTTTCATGGGTTTGAGATACACCGTTTGCCGACCGGCCAGCCAGTCGGCGTTAATCCCAGCCACACCAAATACGCGATCCCAGCTCCGTTCGAAGCAGTGAGCAGCGTCGGGAAAGGTGGTAGAAACGGCCAATGCCCGCTCATAAAAAGCCAGCGGCTGCCGATGAATTACGTCACGGTGAACGGTGAACTGCGCACCCAGTACAAATGTATAATAGTCAGGACCGTCCGTAGCGAACAAGGCCTGATGAAATCCGCGCATGTCGAGGCCTCGCCCGTCCTCGTTTTTGCTCCACGGTCGAAACAGGCGGCCTCCCTGGTTATCGTCGGTGTCGATCAGGTGACCTAGCCAGTAGAATTCCAGTACTTCTCCTACGAAATTAGGGCTGAAGGCAAGTAATGGGTTGAAGAGAAAGTTTTCTCCGGACTGTAGTGCTGTAGAGGCAGAATCCCGAAGAAACTTCTTGAAATCATACGCATGGTCGAAAGGTTTTCCCTGGCAAAAAATTGTCCATTCTGCCAGGGAATCGTAGCGGCTTACAATATGGTGCAGGTAGGTGTGCGCTTCGCGGCCTACGTTGGGCAAGGAAATAGCGCCTTCGCCACCTGATGAGTTGGGACTTTTGTCATAAACCGTTACGGTCAGGTTAGCGGGCCGTTTGCGGAGCCAGCTCAGGTCTTCGGTATACCGGGCAACGATCAGTTCAACCATAGTTTACTCTAAACGCTTATTTTTACGTTTAGTCAATCGAACTACCATGAAACTGACGTGTTTTACCTTCATCACCACGCTTACGCTGTATAGCATGACTCAGGCACAACCCATAAGTCCAACCGCATCGGTCGGTACACCGGGGCGGGACCGCTCCAGTACGCCACCCAAAGCGGCTATCAAGCCAAAAGAGCTTATAACACATGGCCACACGCGAATCGATAATTATTACTACCTAAACGAGCGCGAAAACCCGGAAGTTATCAACTACCTAAACGCCGAAAATGCATACCTCGAGCATGTCCTGGCACCGGTCAAAGGCCTGCAGGAAAAGCTGTTTGAGGAACTGAAAGGCCGCATTAAACAGCAGGACGAGTCGGTGCCCTACAAAGAAGGAGCGTATTATTACTACACCCGTTTCGTAACCGGTGGGGAGTACCCCATTTACTGCCGCAAGAAAGGTTCGTTGCAGGGACCCGAGGAAATCATGTTTGATGGCAACGCGATGGCAAAGGGGCACAACTACTACCAGATTGGCGGCTACGAGGTTTCGGACAATGAAGAACTGGCAATTTTTGCGGAAGATACCGTCAGCCGGCGGCTCTATACATTACGTGTAAAAAACCTGAAGACCGGCAAACTGTATCCCGAAGCCATTCCAAACACCGAAGCGGGCAGTTTTGCGTGGGCAACGGATAACAAGACGCTGTTCTACGTCAAAAAAGATCCGCAGACGCTACTTGGTTATCAGGTATATCGGCACACGCTGGGCACCGACTCAAAAACGGATGTGCTGGTTTATGAAGAGAAGGACAACCAGTTTTATATGGGACTGGGCCGGTCTAAATCAAAGAAATACATTACCATTACGTCCGACCATAATGGCGTAGCGACTGAATATTACCTATTGGAAGCCAGCAAGCCGATGGGTGAGTTTAAGACCTTCCTGCCCCGTGAAAAAGGACACGAGTACGACATCGTGCATTACAAAGACAAGTTCTACGTTCGCACGAACTGGAAAGCCGAAAACTTCCGCCTGATGGAGGTGCCCGAAGGTAAAACCACTGACCGCACAGCCTGGAAAGAAGTGATACCGCACCGCACCGACGTGTACCTGGCCAACATGGATGTGTTTGCCAATCATCTCGTGCTGGGGGAGCGAAAGGCGGGCCTGACCAATATTCGGGTGATTAACCAGAATCGGAACGCCGACCGAACTAAGGCCGACGAATACTTAGACTTTGGCGAGCCTGCCTACGTAGCGGGTATTGGTTATAATCCAGACTTCAATACGAATGTGCTGCGGTTTAGCTACGCATCGCTGACGACGCCCAATTCTACGTTCGATTACAACATGGACACGAAGGCCAAAACGCTGATGAAAGAGCAGGATGTTCTGGGCGGGTTCGACAAACATAACTATGTGTCGGAGCGGGTTTATGCTACGTCGCGCGATGGTGTGCAGGTGCCCGTTTCGCTAGTATACCGCAATGGGACCCCCAAAGATGGCTCCGCCCCATTGCTACAATATTCATATGGTTCCTACGGCTACTCAACTGATCCTGGCTTTAGCTCCACCCGCCTGAGCCTGCTGGACAGGGGCTTTATCTTCGCCATCGCTCACATCCGGGGTGGTCAGGAGATGGGTCGCCGGTGGTATGAAGAGGGCAAAATGTTGAAGAAGAAAAACACCTTCAATGACTTCGTCGATGTATCAAAGTATCTGATCGATAACAAATACACCAGCCCAAACAAGCTGTTTGCCATGGGTGGCAGTGCAGGTGGTTTGCTGATGGGCGCGGTTATAAACCAGGCTCCGGAGCTATACCGGGGTGTAGTTGCGGCTGTGCCGTTTGTAGACGTAGTGACGACGATGCTCGATGAAACCATTCCTCTCACAACGGGCGAATTTGAAGAATGGGGTAATCCGAAACAGAAAGTGTACTACGATTACATGCTGTCGTATTCACCCTATGACAATGTCGAAAAGAAATCGTATCCTAACCTGCTGGTGACCACGGGCCTACACGATTCGCAAGTGCAGTATTGGGAGCCGGCTAAGTGGGTGGCCAAACTGCGCACCATGAAGACCGACAATAACCAACTCCTGCTTCACACCAACATGGAAGCGGGTCATGGTGGCGCATCGGGCCGTTTTCAGGCGTTAAAGGAAATTGCCCTAGAGTATGCGTTTATGCTAAACTTGGTAGGAGAGAAGCAATAATATCTGTTAACAAAATACCCGACCAGGATCCTGGTCGGGTATTTTGTTAACAGATAT
>JAQBNX010000609.1 GCA_028288385.1 Spirosoma sp. | reverse complement strand
CTATCTCCGGCTGGTGCTGCTGCCCAGGCTGGTTCAAAACAAAGCACCCTACGATCCGCTGCGTATCTGGGTGGCCGCCTGCTCAACAGGACAGGAAGCCTACTCCATTGCCATACTGCTACTGGAGGTGCTCGGCGACCGGGCCGCCACCATGACCATCCAGCTTTTTGCCACCGACCTGAGCGAGTCGGCCGTGGCGAAGGCCCGGCTCGGCTCATACACGCGGGGCGAAGTCATGGACGTGCCGCCAGGGCGGCTGCAACGCTATTTTACCAAAGTGGACGACCATTATCGCATCAATAAAATTATCCGCGATATGTGCGTGTTTGCGCACCAAAACCTGCTCAAAGACCCACCGTTTTCTCGGCTCGACTTCATTAGCTGCCGGAATCTGCTCATTTATTTAGACACGGTGCTGCAGCGTAAAGCGATGGCCACGTTTCACTACGCGCTCAATCCTGGCGGGCTTTTGCTGCTGGGTAAGTCCGAAACGGTCGGTACGTTGTCGCCCTATTTCCTGACAGTCGATACAACTTACAAATTATATTCCCGCAAAAACGAGGGACCGGGTCAGGCCTTGTTCGACATGAGAGCCCGAACCAGCGAACGCCTGACTGGCGTTCTCCTGCCATCCGCTGGTCCGACCGAAGCCGCCGATCGGGACGGCCTGGATAAGACCAGCGCGAATGGAACGGGTATGCCTGAAACGGAGCCGGCTACCGCTAAGTCAGGCACCCGTGGAAGAAAACCACCCCAGACGGTCAATGATCTGAACCGGGTGGTCGACAACCTGCTGAGTCACTACGTGCCAGCCAGCGTCATTGTGACTCCAGACCTGGACATTCTCCAGTTTCGTGGCTCCACAAGCCTTTTTCTTGAGCACGCACCGGGCCGGGCCAGCCTTAACCTGCTTAAAATGGCCCGGCTGTCGCTCAGCTTTGAACTCAGGAACATTATTCAAAAAGCCGCGCAATCGGGGCAGCCAGTGCGCCGGAGCGGACTCGAGGTCAAGCTGAACAACAAAGTCCACTACGTTGCCATTGAAGCAGTGCCGTTTAGCACGGAAGACAGTGAACGCTTGTTTTTAGTTGTGTTTGAGGAAGAGCGAGCCATTGTCACCGCCGAGATGAACGCGGCCGACGTCCGCAGCCAACGCATCAAACAACTGGAAGAGGAACTGGCCACGCTACGTGAAGATATGCACTCGGTGATTGAGGAGCAGCAAGCTGCCCACGAAGAGCTGCAATCGGCCAACGAGGAGATCATCAGCTCGAACGAGGAATTACAGAGTATCAACGAAGAACTTGAAACGGGTAAGGAGGAAATTGAATCCACCAACGAAGAGCTCCTGACCATTAACCAGGAACTGCAGGTACGTAACGACCAGTTGTCGAACGCCAACGCTTTTGCCGAGGCTATCTTCAGCACCATCCGCGAGGCCACCCTCGTGCTAACGCCCGACCTGCGCGTGAAGAGTGCCAACCCAGCGTTCTATGCGCTGTTCGGGCTCAGCGAAGGCAATACGGAAGGGTGCCTGATTTACGAACTGGATAACCGCCAGTGGGACATTCCTCAACTGCGCTCGCAGCTGACCGACGTAGCCACGCGTGATGTGCAGATGAAGGGATTTGAACTTACGTATCAAAATGCCGGTCAGGACGAAAAAGTCCTTTCGCTCAATGCCCGCCGGGTGGTGCGTCAGCAGGAAGGTATCTTGCTGGCTATTGAAGACATAACAGAACAACGCCGGTCGCAGCGGTTTCTGGAAGAACGCGAAGCCTGGTTCCACCAGATTGCCGACAACGCACCCACACTTATCTGGGTGGCCGACCCGGATGGCCAGTATACGTTTCTAAACAACGTATGGCTTAACTACACGGGTGGTTCACTAGCCGACGTAGCGACCAATGGCTGGGCGCAGGCCCTGCATCCTGATGACCGGGCAAGTTATGAAAAAACGTTTCAGACCCATCTCAGGAAGCGGAAGCCCTTTCAGACTGAGTATCGCCTGTGCCGGCACGATGGGAATTACCACTGGATGCTCGAAAACGCCCAGCCGATCTTTACGCCCCAGAAAGAGTTTGCTGGCTTTATCGGCACGGCCGCCGACATGCAGGCGCATAAAGAACTAAACACCGAACTGGACCGGCTCGTGGCCGAACGAACGCAGGAACTGACCGACGCCAACGCCCGGCTGGCACAAACCGCCGACCGGCTGCAAAGCCTGTTGAACGGCGTACCCGCGTCCATTACGCTGATGGAGGCTGTTCTTGCTACCACCGGGGACCCGGTTAGCGGAGACCCTGTCGACTTTGTAAGTTCCGCCTTTAACCAGCAAGCGTTGGAACTCCTGAACGAAACCGAGGATTCAATGCAAACGAAGTCGTTGCTGCAAGTGAACCCCGAGTTTAGGGAAAATGGCCTGTTTGATACCTATGTCGATGTTTACAAAACCGGCCAGTCGGCCTATCGGGAAGTTGGTTTTGAGGTTGGCGACGATTCCCATTGTTTTGCCGTGTATGTTACCCGGCAGGTGGATCGGCAGGGCGTGGTCGTTACGGCCCTCGACATTACCGACCGCAAAGAGGCACAGGAACAGGTGCGGAAAACGGCCGATGCGCTCCAGGCCGTACTAGACAACTCGCCGGCTTCTATTGCCTTGCTGAAAGCCATTCGTACACCAACCGGCGACATTACTGATTTTGAATTATTGGTTGGCAACCAGCGCTTTGCTCAACTGCTGGAATGGCCCATAGCCCAGCTACCCTCGTTACACATCCATCATTTTGCCCCGGTGCTCTGGGGCGAAACTACCTTGCCAAATCTGGCTCACGTGGTCGAAACCGGCGAATCGTTTTACATTGAGCAGCCCCGCTCCGGACACGGCTGGCTGGCCCTGTCGGTTACTAAACAGGACGATGGGGTAGTCATAACGGGACTGGACATAACCGCCCTTAAGCAGATGCAGCAGCAACGCGAAGATCTGCTCAGTCAGGTTAAGCAATCGGGCGAATCAGTGGGGAAGTTAGCCGTACTGCAGCAACAGGTGAAGTTGCGGGGCGAGTTGCTCAGAACGTCGTCTCACGACCTGCGGGGGAGCCTGGGGGTTATTCAGGGCGCAGCTGACCTGTTACTCTTTGCCGACTCCGATGAGGAACGCGTGCAGATGCTGGACATGATCCAGCGAAACGTGCGCGAAACAACCCGGCTCATTACCGAATTGCTGGATTTATCGCGCCTGGAAGCAGGCAAGCAGCAGGTAGTATTAGCGCCCTTCGATGCGGCCGAGTTATTGAGTAACCTGGGCAAAAACATCCGGCCGCTGGTGGAGGGAAAAGGGTTGGCATTCCACCTCTCGGGCGAGGATTCTTTACCCGTCATGGGCGACGCAATCAACGTGCTCCGGATTGGGCAGAACATTGTCCTGAATGCGCTTAAGTACACCGATCAGGGTAGCATTACCTTACACTGGGGCAGCGATGGCCCGGATGAATGGTCATTTTCTGTCGAAGATACCGGACCCGGAATGGACCCGGCCCAGGCCACTCAGCTTTCGCAGCTGGAAAAGTCTAATCCGGTGTCTCCGCTGGCCGATAAACCCGTGCTGGGGCCAGCTCCCGGCGAAGGCATTGGACTACTGATTGTTCAGCAGTTGTGCGACTTGTTGCAGGGTCGTTTATTGGTCGAGAGCCAGCCCGGTCAGGGGTCGGTTTTCCGGATTTGGCTGCCCCGGCACTATGGATGATCCAACTGGTGCTACGTTAGATTCGGCCGTTTCGGCGGGTAGTGTGCCAAAAATCAGCCAGCTGGTGGTTTAACTCACACCAGATTAAAGCGAATAGGAGAGGGGATTGCCCGGCCGGGATAATGGGGGTAAGTATCCCCAGAAACACCTTGGCTGGCATATAGGTTATCCTATACAGAAAGGCGAACTGGCGGGGTTGTTTGTATGAGTAGCCGCTGTTGAAGCGTTACGCTATTATTAGAAATTTTGCGAATTAGATTATATGGGTACACAGTCATTGCAGGACGCATCCACCGTATTTGTGGTGGATGACGGGGACGATTATCGGTTTCTGGTACAACAGGTATTCAGCCGCTATTTGCCCCAGTACAAAGTCTGTTTGTTTTCGGGTGGTGGTGAGCTATTGGATCACTTGCAAGCCGCCCGAACGCGTCCGGCGCTGATTCTGCTCGACCTGCACATGCCCGGCATGAGCGGTCTCGAAACGCTGGCGCAGCTAAAACAGGATACTAATGAAAACGGTCACCCCTCATCAATCCCGCCCCTGCGATCGGTTCCGGTGGTGATGGTAACCAGTTCTACATCCGACGAGGAGATTCGGAGGTGTTACGAGGCCGGGGCCAATTCCTGCCTGGCCAAGCCAATTGGTCTGGAAACAATGCGGCAACACTTAGCGTTAATTTGTCAGTACTGGATGGACACCAACCGGCCACTAATGGCCTGATGCCCAGCAATTGGACGTTTCTATTATCTAAGGCTGTGCTGGCGAGTGGCGGCACACCTCATCATACCCACGGCCGGGCCGTGGATGAAACCAAACTTAATACGTGCAGTTTATCAGCCAAATTCTTGAACATCCGTCCCTGATCGCCTACTTTTCGGGTGCCAGCAACTACACATGGCTCCAGTTCCAGAATGGCGAACGACGACTGCTATCCAAGTCGCTGACTTATTTTGAGGAGCAGTTACCGGGTTTTGTCAGGATACACAAAACGGCGCTCGTAAACCCGACCTGCGTTGTGGGTATGGAAGCTCCTCCGCGCCCAAAAATGGCTGGTATGGTGCGGATGCACGACGGCACTGAACTGCCGGTCAGCCGTCGGCGATGGGAAGATGTGGCCCGGCTCCTCCAGGCCCGGCTGGACGTATCGGATGTTTCGGTCAATGAGCCGTTGACTGCTGTCCAGCCAGTGAGCCACCCCGATTCCCCCGTGTTGCCGCCTGTGATAGTGCTGGCCGTCATGACGGGCGATGCGCTGTTGCTGGCTCGCGAACGTATTAATACGTTTAGTCTTAACTGCCAGTTGCAGCAGGTTGACTCCGGAGCCGCCCTGGCTAACTCGCTTTTACTTGAACCAACCGATCAGCGCCCCGCCCTCATCATACTCGATGCCCGAACGAACCGATCTGACCGAATGCTGACTTTACGGTCGCTCAAAAGCCATCCTCAACTGCGGGCCATTCCGGTGGTCTGGCTGGCCGCACCGGGCGAAGATACCATGCAGGCCTATGCCTTAAATGCCAACTCGGTGGTTGTAGTTTCGGAAGGACCCGTTTCGTTTACGCGGGTCATTGAGCAGCTTTGCCAGTATTGGCTCACCATGGTGCAACTACCGCCGGAAGTAGTCGTTACTACCTCCGAGGCATAAGATACAGGCACAAGAAAAGGATATAAGCAGACTGATAGATAGACGATTGCCCAGTCCCGGAAGAGTCGTTTTGGTGGGCAACTATAAGCAGTAGCTGTTCTAGAATATCGAAACACTGGGTTTGGGCAACGTAACAGTTTCCCACCAGTAGGTACGGAGCGTTTGAAAATAGACCAGCCACTCGTCAAATCCGCTTGGTTTGACCAGATAGGAGGAACAGCCCCGTTCGTAGGCTTCGGCAATGTCTTCCCGGCTATTGGAATGACTAAGCAGGATGACCGGAATTTTGCTTAATTGGGTAGGTAAGGCCTTAATCTGCTCCAGCAGCCGCCAGCCATTCTCCGCCTGAGGCATGTACAGATCCAACAGAATTAATTTAGGAAATTCCCACTCTTCTAACTGGCAGTGCTCCAGATAGGCTATGGCTTCCTCCTCGGTGGTAACCAGAATTGGCGTCACCTCCGGCAGGCAATGCTTCAGGGCCTTGTGAATAATGATACCGTGGTCAGGATTATCCTCAATGATAAGCAGTTTGGCATTCCTGAAATTATTGCGGGTTGTAGAATCCTGGTTTGACGTATTCATTAGCTTAGCTGAAGTAGGACTTAATCTCTTAACAAAGATATACTTAAATAGATAAAACGCAACCTCTAATTATCGGTACTACCTGGCCACTAACCAACCGATAAACCTCCTGACCAATTAGTTGGACCGTTGCCTTACTTAGACCCTTAGTTGTTAGCCTATGTATATACGTTTGGTGTTTGTGGAGTTGTATGACTTTTGGTCGGAAGCCAGCCATTGCGGGCAGATAAAAAGTCTGCATAACCGCAACCATGAACGACTCCAGCCAAACCGTATCCGCAGCATCTGCTAAAGCTTTAGCCAAAGAACAACACCTACCAACGCGGACTACCAGCAGCCCTGCGCCACCTATAGCGCCGGAAAAAGTCGACGATTTAATTTGTTTTTCCCACCTTCGGTGGAATTTTGTGTACCAGCGGCCACAGCACCTCCTGAGCCGGGCTGCCCGCTTGTGGCGGGTATGGTACATTGAGGAGCCAATCTGGGGAGATGGGGAGACACCAGCCTTATCCCTCCAGCGAGTATCACCCAGATTAACCGTAGTGGTGCCCCGCCTGCCCCATGGCACCAGTCCCGAGGAGGCCGTTGAACTGCAACGGACCCTGCTCAACCAACTCCTTGCCGAGCAGCACATCCAGCGTTACGCTTTGTGGTACTACACACCAATGGCCCTGCTCTTTAGTGATCATTTACAGCCTCAATTAACGGTTTACGACTGCATGGACGAACTATCGGCTTTTTTGGGGGCTCCGCGTCCCCTGATCGAGCAGGAGCGGCAGTTAATGAGCCGGGCCGACGTTG
>JAQBNX010000688.1 GCA_028288385.1 Spirosoma sp. | reverse complement strand
ACCTTTGAGTTCATCGATAGCATCTTTTAATAAAAACAAGACGTCTTTATCGCCATCCTCGAAGACCACCGCACTGAGGCCCTCATGTTCGCCGGTTAGCGGCCCGTTTTTGGCGGGGGTGGTTGATGATAGCCAGCGCTCGTCAATGCCGCCCCGTTCTCCACCCAGTACGTAATAATCGTCGGGGTGCAATTTAATCCGGCGTCCGGGAACGCAAAACGACCGGGGCACCCAGGTGGGAGCCAGCCGCAAAACGCCTTGCCCTTGCTCCAGAGCTTTTTGTGCTATGCTTACTGTTGTCGTTGTTTCCATTCAGGTTTGGTTTTAGTCAGCTTATTAATGAGGGAAATTCAAAAATTTACCGCCTTATGTTTGATAAATTGGTTGATCTGCGTCTTGTTCTGTAGCACTTCCAGTTCTACATCGTAGACTCGACTCTGGCCCGGTTGTAGAAACAGCAGCGATTGCTGCTCTCGGGATTTGGCCTGACCAATGGGCGGGTGCGTGCCTGGTTCGATTCCGGTAACATATTCACCCCTGCCCCAGTGCTGCCAGTTGGTTAGCCAGGGCAGCTGGTCTTTCTGAAACCGTAGCGCCACCGCAATTCCAAGTGACGCATTGTAGAGACCAGCGGAACACTGGCCTGAATCATCCGGCAGCGAGTCAATGAAGGCAACGGCCTCTCCCGTGCCCAGATGCTCGTCAAGCGGAGCCGGAGAGGTTTGAAAATCGTATCCCTCCCGAAATATGTCTCCATTGATACCACCCTCCCGAGCCTGCCAATCGCCCTGCCATACCAGTTTAGTGCCTTTATCAACCAGAGGCCAGCCGAAGTTAAAGTGGTAAAGCAGCATGTGTGGGGCCGGCGTATTGGCCCGGTTAATTACTTCATCATGAATCCGGATGGTAGGCTGGCCAAGCGTTCCGGATATGGTTCGTTTCAGTTCCAAACTCGGGCCAAACACCGTTGTTTCCCGCATTCGTCCAGTAATGCTCATGGACAGTTGTCCCGTTATAGGGTCGGGCTGAATGATGGACTCGATTTCGGCCGGGGTGTTGCTTATCCGACCGTGAATGCCCCGTTCGCCGTATTCGTCCTCTTCAGGGCCACCAACGTGTGTGAGGCCACAGGTTGTCAGCAGTCCGCCATTGAACGTTCGAAGCCAGTCGAGTCCCCGATCCGAAAAAGGCTGGGGCGATGTGATGCCAGAATGACTAAGCCAGGCCAGGCTATGCTGATTATAGAAGGCATCGGCAATATCCATGGCCCGGTCGAGCACTACTTTGTAGCGCAGGCCTGTGCCCGTATTGATCCAGGCTATGCGGGTACCTCGCCCTGCCCCATTATCGAGCACAGATGTTTCAATGCCGCCGAGTTGGGCCGAATGGGAAATTTTGTCTGTCCAGGGTTGCGGTGTCAAACCTTTTTTGTTCATATCGCCCTGTAATCCGGCGGATGGCTAAAAGTTCATAACTGCTTCAGCATGAGGCTCCGGTATTGAACTTTCATGGGTGGACCGACGTGTACCTGCACGCCGAGCAGTCCTTTAGCTTTGCCGTTAACGGTGTCTTCGTCTGTGACGTCACTCATCAGGACGTCGTTGATGTAATGTTGAAGGTGGTTGCCTTTCGCAACTAGCCGAAACGTGTTCCAGTCTTCGGATTTGATCAGCGTTTTCAGGGAGTCCGAATTACCCAGCGACCCCGTTACGGTTAAGCCGCCCCAGGCATTTCGTTTTACATTTTCCCGAATTGCCTCGGGTGTAGCAGCACCGGTATACGGCGGAATCGTTGTTTTTTGTCCCCGATAGGCCAGCGTTGTCCGTTTCCGTTCTTCGTAGTTCTGCCCTGTGTATCGATTTTGCCCATCAATATCAGCTTGATAGCCTCTTAAGGCAAACGGTACGTCGGTGAGCTGGTCGCTCCGGTAATTGATTCCTGAGTTACCCGCCTGCGTAATTTTAAATTCACCTTTGAATTCAAAGTCTGCAGGTTCTCCTCCTTTCCAGATAATGAATGAGTTGGTTTTCAGTAGTGTAGTCGGCGTTATTTCTCCAGTCAGCGTACCGTCTTCAACCCGCCAGTAGGTAGGATCGCCCTCCCAACCTTTTAGCGTTTTGCCATCGAATATGGATACGAAGCCGTCATTTTTACCCTTCTTTGGTTGCCCGGTGCATGATGTTTGAAAACCACCCGTCAGGATAACTGCCAGCATAAGCAGTACAGGAATGGTTTTACGCTCAATTTTTTGCATATCAATTCTGTTTTCAGTCGTACATAGTCGTTGTAGTGCCATTCATTGATTTGAATAAGCCCACTACAAACGACTATGCAAGACACGTGATGTATTTCCTTACTTCCCGCCTTTACTGGCTTTATAGACCGGATTATCCTGATTACCGCCCGACTTCAGGTAGGCCATTAAATCCTTAAGCTCTTGTGGATTCAGGCTATTTATCAGACCCGGAAACATAATTGACTCCTGCGAAAACCGCTTCGAGGTGACGTCCTTCTTTGGTATTTTCCGGACTTCATTGGCCGCGAACGGATTTTGAGAAATCGAGTAATTTACCTTATCCTCATTCAATAACCGACCTACGATCGACTGACCATTTTTCAGGTAGAAGATGGTCGACGCATACTGGTCGGATACCACCTTGCTGGGGTGAATAATGGATTCCAGAATATCCTTGTTCGAGAAGCGGGTACCTAATTGGGTCAAATCGGGACCTATGTCACCACCGGAGCCCTGCATGGAATGGCAACTGCTGCATAGTACGGCCGCATAAATCTTTTTACCCGTCTCGAAATTTGCCGATGCCATTCCACTATCTACTGCTGCTACGGCATTTTCTAATGTCCAGCGCCGACCAGGGCCTTTTGGCGTATAGTCGCTCTTGACAATGTCATTGCCGGAACTGGTCAGGATATCGGCTCCCGACATTTTATTGAACTTGTCGAACTGATCTTTTGGAACATGAACCAGCGCCAGTTTGCGCGCCCGGTCTATAAATCCGACGTAACTCCGTCCGCCCTCATATTTAAAGGCATTACCAAACCAGGTGAAGTATTTCTGGCGTAGTTCGGGAGTCCATCCCTCATCGGCACGGCTCAGCATCACGGCATAGAACGTCTGCTGAAGAGGTGGTACTTTCGCCAGCATTTTGGCAATATCCATGCCGTACTGCGGGTTGCGCAGAATCAGGTCGGAGGAGGCCGTCGTTGGTTCCAGATCCAGGTTCTTACTACCGGGTTCGTCTTTTAATTCCATCAGAGCCAATGTCTTGTTAACGACATTTGGCGCTTCCAGATAGACGAGTACCTTACTAAGTCCCCGGTTTAAGAGGGCTGTTTTTGCCGGGTAACGAGGATTCAGGTAGGCAATAACCTTTGCCTTATCATCCGCTTCGGGTGCGCCCATCCGGAGAAAAATTAACTCAAAAGCACGTAGAACATCAAATTGCTGCGATTCAGGTAACTTGTCGAAGTTGATTTTCAGCAGGGTATTAATTGCTTTGCTCTTTACATCGGCACTTCCCTGGCGGGCCAGGGCAACGATAGCCTGTGTAGCACGCTGCGGGTCTGTTTCGGCAATGGCTTTATCCTGCCACTGCGCAACGGGCTGGTGTTCTACGGCAATCCGGGCTGCGTAACGAACAAAACGATCAGGATGGTTCAGATTAGGCCAGGCCGCTGCAATAGCACCAGCATCCGGCTCACCGTGGAATTTTTCCAGACTCGTTCTCAACTTATGTTCTGCCGTTAGGGCGGGTGCCTGAGACGTAGTGGCTTCGTTGCCGGTATAATAAACCCGGTACAAATCTGACTCCAGTCGGCGGCCACCGGTTAGAAAATAGAGTGCGCCGTCGGGGCCAATCATTCCATCCGTCACCGGCAGCGGAGCGCCCGAAATAAACTCTTCCCGCTGGCCTTCGTAGGAAGAGCCTTTTGGCTTGAGATGTATGGAGTAAATTATGCCAAAACTCCAGTCAAACGCGAGCAACGACTGACGGTATCTG
Source organism: Spirosoma sp. (assembly GCA_028288385.1). Classification (GTDB taxonomy): domain Bacteria; phylum Bacteroidota; class Bacteroidia; order Cytophagales; family Spirosomataceae; genus Spirosoma. The sequence goes on along the minus strand of JAQBNX010000688.1, from coordinate 39 downwards.
GTTGGAAATTTGGCATTCTGTGCGTAAAGTACGTTGGTC
>JAQBNX010000683.1 GCA_028288385.1 Spirosoma sp. | reverse complement strand
GCACGACTACGTTGCCTAGGCCATGGAACTTACCAATCCGCTTGGCCCGCGTACCATCGGGAATAGCAAACCAGTCGATGGCGCCCGGTATGGCGGCCAGCAGCCCACCCACTAGTCCGGCCACAATCATCCAGTAAGACACTAAGACAAACGTCGGGTTATCGTTTAGCAAATAAACAATGTCGAAAATGACGGATGTGGCTAATAGCCCCAGGGGAAAGACAATCAGAATTTGATGGGCGGCATGACCCGCGAGTTTTGCTCGGCTTTCCATAGTTGTAGAACCATTTTGTGGCTGTAAACCCATCCATGCCTGACAATGTTCGCTCTCCATTGAAAATAACCAGCGTGCGTAATAACGGCCGTGGGCCAATGCAGAGGAATGTAAAAGCATTCCTCTGCATTGGCCCACGGCGTGACTGTTTACCCGACCTAAAACAGTTTTTCATTCGGGGGTTTAATACCCTTCATCCGAATGTAGATGGTGGTTTGACCCCGATGGTGGGTTTGGTGCTCAAACTCTTTGGCAAAAGCGGTTTCGCGGCTCAAACTCTGACCAAACACTTTAACCTGGTCGGTCATCTGCGCATCGGTCACGGTTTTCAGGGCATCGATGGTGAAGTCATAGCTCTCCAGCACCACCTTGGCGAGGGCTGCCTTCGTTTTGAACTCATCCATCTTTTCTAAATTCTTGCCCTGGTAGGGATTTGTTTTGCCGCTCGCGGCTGCTGCAAAATTGAAGTTGCCATTGGCTAAGTGCAGCATCTGTTCGGCAAAGGTGCGCACTTCAGGCGTTGGCTTGTAATTGGTACCTTCCTCAGACATGGCCTCCAGGTATTCTTTCGTGAACTCCTTGGCCCGTTGCCACTCGGTAACCATTTGTGCAACCGTTGTTGTCGATCCGTTTCCGGCTGTCCAGCCCGTTAGAAGAGTCGACACCAAAAACAGTCCTGTGACAAACATCCGAGCGTGTATTTTTGTGAGCATAATGGGTGATTTTATGAATTGAAGGGCCAATAATAAAAAAACATCAGGAAGATAACTGGTACCACCTGCCATTACGATCAGGGTTTGGCTGCCACCGTCCTGTATTTACGGCTCCGGCCACCCGCTGACAAAGGACTTAAAGATGCGCCGTTTTTCTGACCTGTTCGATCCAGATGGCTCGTCCGGTGCAGTTCCAGTGGGTGTCACTGAGCATATAGGGCGACGTTTTTGTCATTTTGTATACGCTGAATACGTCGATGGGTTTCACCCGAAGTCTGGGCGATTGCTGCACCCGTTCGATCAGTCGGTTATAATCGGTCCGGCCCGTTTCCAGAATGCTAGCTTTGTTGGGGATGATGGCGAGATACACCTCGTCAAAGCCAAGTCGTTTATACCGCTCTGCCACGGCATTAACGCTATCGACCAGCGTTTCAACTTCTCGGTTCGTGAGTGGCGAAAAGGAGGAGTTCAGCCGTTTGGTCGTGTCAGTATCCAGGCGCACGAACACATTTTTTCGATCTGTCGACAAGCTAACCCCCGTGTTGACCCGATCAAACCACTTGAGCGTTAATTGGGCTTTGAGTTCTTTGAACCAGAATGCCCACCCCTGGCTGAACAAGGCCGACTCGAGCCGCTCCTCGACGTCCGATCGATGGAACTCACTATTAAGCCGTTTGCCAAGAGTCACTCGTGGAGTGGGGTCATGGCTTGTATCTGGCTCGACAGTCAGTTCGCTTACCGGAATGGCAAAGTGTTCCCGAAAGTGGCGCTCCACCGATTCCAGGATCAGAATGTTTCGTTTGGACGAATCGAGTTGTGTCCGTTGCCGGTGTTCCCATGCCACCCGCTGGTAATGACTGACCGGAAAATCGGCCCGACTAATACGCTGCTCCTCTGAAAAACTATCGCCAATGATATACAGGTGCGTGGAAGACGTATCGCTCGATACCGGCACGGTTTGGCAAACGGGTTGCGCCTGTTTAAACTGGGGCAGGGCAGACAGCCGGTACAGGTCGCCGAACCGGTAATCGTCAACGATAACGCCCACCTGGTAGAGCCAGTGAGACACCGTAGTCGACAAGCCACCAGCCCAGAGCATGAGCGCCATGACCAAAACAACGTAACGAAGAAGACGCATAAGAAAAATCGTATGCCGTATAGGACTGAAAATGTTTAACGGAGCCGAACACTAAATAACTGTACAACCCGACCCGATCCGCTTAAAATAGATAACTCATTGGTTCGTTCGTCAAATTGAAGCGCCACCGGAAATTCGCCTGGAATCGGTCGGTCGGCAACGACACGTCCGTTGAGGTCATAGAGTGTTGTGAAGCCACCTGACTTCACGCTAATCAACTCGACGCCTGCGCCAAGCCGGTGGTATCTGACGTCGTTACGTCCTGGCTGTAAGGCATGCACCTCAAACCGCCGTTGCCCTTGCTGATCCAGCACCGCCACTTCGGTGTCGGTACCGAGCAGCAAGAGCCAGTTGGTCTGATCCTCATCAGGAAACAGCCGGAACGAACCACTCCGGATGGGTCGGTACAACTGTGTTCGTTTGACAATCTTCCCGTCACTGTTTATCGTCACCAACTGCCCCTCTTCCGTAATGGTCCGAATGGCTGACTGGCCCGACGGCAGCAGTGCTGGCCCTGCCATTTTGGTTTCGGGTTCTTCTTCTGTTCGGCGTTCAATCCGGGTTGGAAAATGAGGATGCTGCGTGCCGTTTTCGCGCCAGTAGTTTACCGTACCATCGGGCTGAACTGCCAAAACGTCCATGCCTGCTGGCGTAGCGATGATCTGAAACGGCAGTAGCAGTGGCGCTTTGCGAGGAGCTGCCATCATGCGTACAAATGCCCGCTGCTCGCGGTCAAGCGCGTAGACATGGCCATCCTGATGAGCCGCCAGTGCCACTATGTTTCGTTGTTGCATACCACGCGGCCGAACCAGATACGTGGGGTCAATACCCTTAGGCAGGCGGATAGTCAGGAAATTCGCCTTTACGTTGCTGATCCTGGTCAATCCAGTACTGGATTGACCAGGATCAGCAACGTAAAGGGTATGATCTGTCATGAACAAGTACTGCAACCGGCCGTTGTCGAGAAAATCCACGGCGAGTGCATTGCTCCTTATGGGTCCATCTGTGCTGACCTGCCTGATTTTTTCACCTTCAGCTGTCACCAATGTCACCGCTCCGCCTTCCATTTGAGCATAAAACTGGGCCGAACCGCTGCCCAGATTGCCCGTTAAAATCGGCGTGGCCCATAAGGGAGCATCTAACTCGGTCTTTTTCTGCAACAGTACTTTGTTAAGCACCGCCTGGCTAGCCCGGCGGGTGGTGCGGCCGAGCACAATTGTCGATAAGATTTTTTCATTGCCGTAACTGGCCTGATAGGCCATATTTTCCAGATTAGCCAGTGCCGGAACGCGTTCGTTGGGGGTGTAGTCAGCCGTTTTTACATGCAGGATAGGATCAGGATCCAGCAGATTTTTCCAGGCGGGTGGCCAGGCTGCCGACACTACTGACCCAGCTCGGTTCAGGCGGACGAAAGCCGTAAAATTAGCCGGGCGAAGGGTACCGTTGAGTAAATCGGTCTGGCGTTCGTCAGTTGACCAAACAGCTCCACGCTGAATTTGCTGGAGGTAATCCTGCATGGCTTCTTCGCTGTTGGCTACAACTAATGCTGAGTTATGTTGCGTGACCCAGCTTTGTGTAAACCCGGAAAACAAGCTGGTGAACAGTGAGGCTGGTAGTTCGGGTACGTTCAGGCGCAATAGTTTATGGCCCAGGAATGTTTTCGGCGCTTCGGGCACTTTGGCTCCGGCGCGGAAAGCTACTTGCTGGTAGGCGTTGGCCAGTAGCCGGGCGTCGCGGCCACTCAAAACCAGCACTTGCCGGGGCAAGTTTGTTGGTGATTCCATCCGGCACAGCAGGATGTCGGAGTCCAGGGCTTCATACAAAGGGCTGGTTGCAGGAGCAATCTGGTTAAACCGGGTACGTATAAAGTCACTGGACGCGGATTCCAGCAAGCCACTCATTGACCGACCAAAGCGGCTTGCATCGCTGATCGCAATGTGGTACAGTGTCGCCGTTGTTTGTGGGATCAGGTTGGCATGGGCGATGCGCCGGGGGGTCTGGCCCTCGAACAGGGCTGCTACGTCGCGCCGGTTGCCAATCTCGCTGGCTGCGTAGCCGATGAGGTGTAGCCGGGACGCCGACGGACGAAATCGAAGTGTCAGCTTCTCCGGCAGGAACAACCGGATCAGCGAGCCTGAATTGCTGAACAGCGATTGCAGCACTTCGGGTCGGACGGAGAGCCCGGCCTGGTGGTCGGCATCAATCTGCGAACCCGGGTCGGGCTGTGATAGCTTCAGCGGCTGGTGCATGCGTTTCGCTACGTTTTCGATCAGAATGCCCGATACGCTGCCCACCAGCATATTGTCCGTCAAAATAAATGAACCAACCGGTTCATTACCCCGTGATACCAGGTCTAGGATTTTTTCACCCGCGAAAATATGGTTCAGGACTCTGTATTGACGTGGATCGGGGTTCATCAGCCGGTTGACAAACGACTGGTCGTCGGACCCGATTGGAATATAGAAAATAAGGTCCAGCGTATTCCTGGACAGGGCATGGAGTGAGTAGCGAACGTTTTTACCCGTGATGAACCGTAATATAGTGGCGGTGTCGGCTGTGGCATACAGAAAGCGGTCGAGCCGTTGCCGGGCCTCGTTGAAAACTGGTATCTGGCGCAGCGATATTTCTGTTCGCAGCGTTCGGGCTGATACGGTATCCTGCAGGCGGTTACTGGCCAGTACTAACAAGGCTCCCGGCGGCACCAGTGACCCAATTGTGCGTTCGGCGGGTCGCCATTGCCGGTAGCCCAGCCAGCCACCAACCAGCAGCACAATTAGGCCGATACCAATCCAGATGTTACGGTTCATGGCTGCAAAATACGTCAATAGTCGTTAGTCGATAATTATGGACCCTGGTTTTGGTGGCTCCAGTAACTATCGGCTAACGACTATTGACTCTTGACTGTCTCTTATTTACCCCACATGGCATTGGCCGTTTCGGGGAAGGGGAGTGTTACTTCGGGAACGTTGGTAGCCACGCGGTTGGCCCACTCAACGCCCTGCATCAGCGAGTGATCCTGGTTGCTAACTTCGTATTTCCAACCCCCAAACCGACCTCGTGAGTAGATGCCAAATGGCTCTAATTTTGGCAGAACAGCTTTCAATATGGCATCACGTTCAACCGAGGGCGTTGGATAGCCGTAATCGAAGGCCATGTGCCAGGTTGAAACGATCTCGTCATCTGAATGAATCAACTGGTCCTCCCGCAGGGCCCGGATTGTGTCGTCGATCAGCGTTTCGCGGTCGACGGGTTTCGCACTCGATTCGCTGGTCTCGGTCATCAGCGACCAGTTCTGCGTAATATCGGGTACGTTATTGGGGCTGTAGTTTGAGAAAACGGTCACCCGGTAATAGGGGCTGTTGTACTCCGGGAAGTACATCCAGCACATGGTTTTCAGATTTTCTTTTGGCTGTCCTTTCAAGCCAACCCCCACTACGTTGGTAGAGGAATGCTTTAGGCCCTGTGCCGTTTCAACCGTCTGCGAATCCAGTCCATCCACTTTTCGACTGAAGATGTCGAGCGGTACCGTACTCATTAAGTATTCGTACTCGATGGTCGAGCCGTCACTGAGACGAATCGTTTTTTCAGGACCCATGACCCGTTCCACATCGGCGTTGAGCTTGATGTTCTCGTGCCCAACCAGGCGGCCGACAGAATCCCAGATCGAGCCCGTACCACCCTGTTTCGGAAATTTAAAGGTGCTGTTGGGTCCCCACGAGAAGTCATCCTGATTGAACAGGATGTTTTTGGTCACGCGGCTTAAATCGGCCACGGCTACGCGTTCGCCCACCCAGACGGCGTTCATTTCTTCAGTTGGGTACGCCCACACTTTGAAGTTGTACGGAAACAAAAAGGTTTCGGCGATGCCCTGCCCAGCCGTTTGCAGAATCCACTCGCGGAAGTTAGCCGGTTTTTGGTTGCTCGGAAACTTGTAATTATGAATAATGCCTTCGAGACATTTCCACATCGTTTCGGGCGACAGGTACTTGATGTTGTTTTGGAACGGATACGGCACAAACCGGTTCTCAATCCATACCCATGATTCGCGTTGGTGGCTGAGCCAGCCATCTTCACCCAACGCTTTGTTCATCAGGTCATCGAAATATTTATAGTGCGAAAACTGCACATGGCCACCTACGTCCCAAGTGAAACCTTTGTCGTCGACAAAACTCTTGGACAGTCCGCCGATGCGGTTTTCTTTCTCAAGAACAATGAAATCAGTAATCCCTAATTCTTTCAGACGGTAAGCAGCTCCAAGACCTGTTGGTCCTGAGCCAATGATTACATACTTATACTTCATGGATTGAGTTTGTGCATATATGCATTTGTGATTGGCTAAGATGAAAGCACTTTTCTGGTATGGTCAGCCAACCATAAATCATACACTGATTTTATGCCGTTACCGGCTCTGGTTGTTTAAGTGCTTTTACTTTACTGCTGAGGTCGAGCCGAAACTGCGCCAACTCGCCAAAACTCTGAATACACACCTTCAGTAATTTCCACTTCAGGATTGACACCGTTCCAGTCAATCGTTCTTTGTGCGTAATAGGAATGTCAAACGTATTATATCCCGCTTTTTTAGCCATGACAGCCAGAAAAATATTAGGTGCAAACGGCGTTGGAGTTGGTAACTGAGCCAGCAGTTTCCGCAGGAACGTACCCTGGATGAGCCGGAACGGAATGTTGCTGTCCATGATGTACGTACCGTAGATGAGGGCTATGCTCAGGCGCAGAATCCTGGTAATTACCAGACGGGCGGGGGCATCATAGCGCTCTTCACGATAACCCAGAATAAAGGGAGACTCGTTGCGCTTTGCCCAAAGCTTAGCAAAATCGTTGGTGATGAACTGATCGTCGCTATCTGTCTGGAAAACATATTCCGAGTCGAGGGCGACGGCCTGCCGGTAGCCGTTGACAACTGCATTGCCATGACCGCCATTAGGCTGATGCACGACGACCAATTTTGGGTAACGGTCTTTGATCTGATCGAGAATGGTACCGGTTTTATCGCGGGAACCATCATTAATAACAATCAGGCGGGTATTCTCGGTAGGGAACTGACGGGTTAGTAAATCGGTCCACTGCTTGACAACAGCTTCAATAACTTCTTCTTCGTTGTAAGCCGGCATTACAATAGACAGCAGGAGGCTCATGCAGTGTACTTTATGGGGTTGGCGATAAGTCGGTCAAAACCGATTCTCAATGGAACATTGGACTCATGAAAAGCCCAGACACAACTTGTTTGTACCTATAAACACCGCAAATATAAGAAAATGTTTGGGGCTAGGGCGGGAACTGGATAGGACCTTATCAAGCGGCCAGCCCTTTTTTGCTGATTTGCGCTTTTTTGGCTCGGTTAGTGCGGCTAACCGTGAGATACGTACCGTTCGGCCTTGATGGAGCAACTGATTTCAGTCCACCGGGAATTTGTAACAATCCAACCCCAAGACGTCAATACGAAAACCGGTCTTTCAGGTTATTAATTGGTTTCTCAATCAGAAACCAGGAGATGGTGGCTAAAGCGATGGTGAGCGTCAGAAAAAACGAAAACTGGAAAAAATACGTACTGTTCAGAACCGGCAGCACATCCGTAATGCGTCGCCAGGCCCTTACCGTGAAGTGCGTGGGCTGGGTGTGGTAAAAATTGAATACAAAGTTATGATAGAGGTATAACCCGTAGCTGATTCGGCCCATATATTGACTGATGGGGTGTTCCAGCACCCACTTCATGGCTCCGCCAAACCCTAAAACGCCCCGCCCAATCAGGAAAAAGCCAACGACCGATGCCGCCAGCCGCTCCCACACGTCGGCTATTACGTTATGGTAGCCTCTTGGC
>JAQBNX010000714.1 GCA_028288385.1 Spirosoma sp. | reverse complement strand
TTCATGATGCACATCTACGCCGCCGTGGCAGAGAAGGAGCGGGCGCTGATCTCGCAGCGGACCCGGGCTGCGTTGGCTAGCAAAAAAGCCCAGGGCGCCCTCCTGGGCAACCGGACCAATCTGCTTGCGGCCCAGGCGAAGGGTGCGGCCAGCACCCGCGCCGCCGCCGAAGCCTTCGCCGGCAATGCCCTCCCCATCGTTCGGCAGGTCGAAGCCAGCGGGGTCACCAGCTACCGCGGCATTGCCGACGCCCTGAACGCGCGCGGCGTCCGTACCGCACGCGGCGGGACCTGGCACGCGACCACCGTCCGCAACATGCTGTTGCGGCCGAACGCCTAAGTAGGGGATCCCCATGGTCAGCGGCGTCTTCACCCACTTCGGGCCAGGTCCCAACGGGACCATCCGCTTCCAAACCCGCTTCGAGGACGACAGCGGGATGATCGGAGACAGCGACCAGCTCGTCGAACCCCAAGCCGACATCCTCGGCGTCCCCTGGGCTGACCTTGTCGCCGCCGGCTACGGCGTCCTCGACTACCATGAAGACGGGACTGCCTCGATCCGACGCGTCGACGACCAGGCCGAAGACACGGAGACAGGACCATGAACGACGACAGCGCGCCGGCCTGGGCAAAGGACTTGATGAGCCAAATCCTCAAGTTGCGTGAAGACGTCCAACAGACGGCCTCGATCGAGACGATAGAGGAACTGCGCGGCGCCTTGATGGCGCGCATGGACCGCCTGCAAGCAGCGGTGGAAGCCCGGCACGAGGATGAAAGCTAGTCGCCCACCAGGCGAAGCACCGGAGCTTCTTTCGCTGCCGCCTCGCGCTTTGCCAGTGATCCGACCCAACCGACCTGAGGATTGATCGCGTAGCGGCCCAGGCGAAGGCGAGTGAGCGCGCCTATTTCGGTTAGGCGAGCAAGAGCACGAGACGCCTCCTGTGGCGTCGTCTCTGCATCCTCGGCCAGCCGGGTTCGGCTGGCCATGATCTCCCCGGTATCAAACCGAACGTGCGACACCAGCGCCGTCCACACCCGCAAGGTCGTGGCAGGCTTCTCGGTCGCGTTGATGAGTTTCAGGACGATCCGAAGCTGTTCGGGCGCGAGCATGGTGTACGTCCAAGTTGAAGCCGGTTCATAACGCCCGAGGGCCTCGGCGATTTCATCTCGGGATCCCTGGCTAAAACCCAAAGGCATTTCGAGAGCCAGTTGCAATGACTGCGCAACGATGTCGTGTCGCTTGGGTCGTAGTCGTTCAATCTTCGCCGACATCCCTGCCCCCCCCCTCGGCCTGTGAGCGATCCGTGGACAACCTGTGCCGCCCGTGTCTATGGCGGCACGAGGCAGTGTCGCAGGCGACACGCATTCTTAGATAGAAGATTTTCTCCCCTGACATGCAGCAATCCCATTACTGCAGCCGGGGATAACCTGCCTCATCCTCAGCACGGCGCCGCCTGACAGCGGCGCCTTAACCCACCGAGCAGTCCAAGCCACGGCATCCCCGTAGCCAGTCCCGGCGCCGGGGATCATCCGCAGCGCCGATCGCCAAGCCGGCGCCTTCAGCACCGGTCGCGCCGTCAGGGTGCCAGGAAGGAAGGTGCTCAGGAGGGAAGACACGGACCACGGGACCCGCCATTGCCTCCTAGAATGGGCCTTGAAGGGTCGCCAGCGGCAGCAAGGCCGTCTCCGCTACTCGCTACCCCTTCGCCATCAGAACCGCCTGAGCGCGCTCTACAGCGCGCTTGGCAGGCCCTATGTCCAGGACCGCCAAGCCCAGCGCCAGCGGGCGGAAAGATCGACAAGGGCTCGGGAAGGAAGGGGCTTGGACTGGGTCGCCAGCGGGCCCGCTTTGAGGATGGAATCCTGGTCACCCTGGCGAGGGCAGCGCTATGCCCAGCGCGGCGGACGCGTAGCCATGGATTGGCGATCATGACGCCAACCATATAGACGACGAAGCGATCCAATTCGACTATGTGGATCGGGGATCATTCCGACTCGATCCCCAGGATCGATCGGGATCGATCAGGGATCGATCCCCAGGAACGCAATGGGGATCAGATGCAGACGGATGACTACGTTGTGGCGACATACGAGGAAATCCGGCTGCGCTTTGCTTTGGGCGGAACTGATCAGGCGCGGATGAAGGCAAAGCGGCGAAAATGGGAGTCGGAGCCAAAGAACAATCCTGGTTCCCTTACCCGCATCCGCGTCCCGCGAGCGGATTGGGATGCGGCCATGACCGACATCCGGGAGGATCGTTCCCGGGGATCAGATCCCCCTGATCCCGATCAAGTTCGCAAACTCAATATCTTGGACAGCGCGGTTGACGCCTTTCGAGAGGAGCAAAAGCGAGCGGCTGATCGGATCGAAGCCCTCCAGTCCGACCTGACCGCAGCGCAAACAGAAGCTGGCGACCTGAAAATCCGGGCGGCGGTGGCGGAGGCGAAGCTGGAGGCGGCCGAGGCAGCATTGGCCCGCGAGCGGGACCGGGCGGATCGGGCAGACGCCGAGGCCCGGCGTCCATGGTGGAAGCGGTTGATCGGTCAGCCATGAGCGATTCAGGTGATGGAATCGGTCCGGACGGCAGCGTTTATCAGCGGCGCGCCTCACCTCGCCGCTTCTAAAGGCTCGATGCGTAATCGAAAACGATCAGGATCGTCACGAGCGCGAAGGAGTTCTACCGGCTGCTGGCGTCCCTCGACCCACTGCCGCACTTCAGCAATGTCCGCGTCAGATGCTCGGGCGCCGAAGATGAGACCGTCGAGAGCGTCGGGATGGAAGGTAATCAGGCCGTGGCCGCCTCCAGGGCGGGCAGGGCTGCCGGGATGGCTCATCACCCGCCACTCTGCTTCGTAGCGCCAAAAGTCGGCTTTGGTCAGGACCGTCTTGGCCATGATGGCGTCCCCATCATCGAGCACGGGGTTCAATACGGGCTTTTCCTCACAGTAGATGACGGGCTGCGCCGCCCGGAAGGGGAACGACCACAGCGCCCCGCTGAACCGCAGGCAGACGCCGGTGTGGGACGCCCCGTAGTGCGACCACATCAGGACGTTGTCCGCTTTCGTTGACAGAGACAGTACCCCAGCCTTGTTCACGCTTTGCCATGTCTGCTTCCGCATTTGTGCGACGAAAGCGGGGGAGTTCTGCTGCCGAAGGGGATCTCGGCGTATCTCGGCCAGCTGCGCAAGCAGGGCCTTGCGATTCATGTGCGGCATCTTCTCACGAAAAAGCTGCATCATGTATTTGTGGAATACAGCCGGTGGCGCCCTCATCGAAAATCCCGGAGCGCAATCAAAAGGATCATTGAAGTCTTTTGGTCTAGAA
>JAQBNX010000528.1 GCA_028288385.1 Spirosoma sp. | reverse complement strand
TGACATTCAATCGGTAAGCTTCAGTCATCGCCCACCCGCCAGTAGCCAGTTGTTTGGCGGTTCCTTTAAATTCAATGGAAGTCCGGATTGGGCTCCTTTTCCCATTCGGGATCGATTGGCCGATGCTCATTACCTCAATACATACGGGTTGAAACTGGTTGCCGGTCGTAATATCATGCCCAGCGACACCATCCGTGAGTACCTCATCAACGAAACGTTACTTCACCAACTGGGCTTCCGCAATCCGCAGCAGGTGCTGGGTAAAACCCTACAATATCATCTCTCATCCGTTCCGATGCCCATTGTGGGCGTAGTGAAAGACTTTCATGAAAAATCATTACGCGAACCCATTGGCCCCTGTTTTATTGCCAGTCATGCCGATTGGTACGCTCGGGCAGGTATCCGGATTGCGGGGCCAAATCCCATGCAAACGCTTCAGCACATCCGGCAAACGTGGCAGCAGTTCTATCCCGATGAAGTATTTGAGTACGAGTTTTTAGACGAGCAGGTCGCTAACTTCTACGAAACCGAAACACTGACGGCCCGGCTGATTAATACGTTCACCGGGCTTGCTATCCTGATCTGTTGCCTGGGTTTATACGGCCTTGTATCGCACGTGGTGCTGCAGCGCACCAGAGAAATTGGAATCCGGAAAGTCCTCGGCGCGACTGTTGCCAGTATTGTAACGTTGCTCAGTAAGGACTTCCTCCGGTTAGTCCTGATCGCATATGTCATTGCCAGTCCAATTGCCTGGTACGTAATGAGCCTGTGGTTACAGGATTTTACCTATAAAACCAATCTGGATTGGTGGATATTTGCCCTGGCCGGCCTGCTGGCCCTGGGCATAGCGTTGCTAACCGTCAGTTTACAGAGCATTAGAGCCGCGCTAATGGACCCTGTCAAATCACTACGGAGCGACTAACAATTTGTTTTTCAGCAACAAAACATACTTTTACATTTCCTTTACAATGTTTTACCACTGGTTCATGGCAGGCATTGTTGGCGGATGTAGGTTTGCTTCATCACAAATCTAAATGACTAGCAACATGAAACAGCGAATGTCAACTTTAAGCTTTGTTGCCGGCTGTATACTATCCATACACAGCCTCGCACAGCAACCGTTTTCCAGTTGTTCAGCCGCTTTTGTAGGTAGCAAAATGATCGTTAACGAATATACCCCAAAAGGAACGTGTCGGTTGTCGGCCTCCTCCACGGGCGAACTTACTGTGCAGACGGTCGAACTGTCACCAACTATCACGAAAGCACTCCAGAAAATAAACTTCAAAGTGGCCATCCGCGATAAGGCAACCGGAGCCCTGCATCTTTTTTCGGATAGAACGTATCAACAGCTACCGGTGCAGTCGGTACTGGCTACCTGCAAAAAAGGCGATCATATTGTTATCCTGACCAAAGACAGTCAGTACGCCCTGCCCCCTAATGAAATTCTGGTTTTATAAACAGCTGCACCACTTATGAAAATGTCACGATTCATATTCACTTCATTGATGATTATCCTGTTAGTCTGGATAATTCAGCCCGCCATTGCCCGCCCAACGGCTGCATTTTACGACGATCCCGTCACCCTGAATGGACTTCCTGTCGATTACTTTACGTTTTCATTGCATACCCGTGGTGTCATAGGGCTGCGGGAAAGTAATATGGTGACCGAACACCAGCGGCATATTCCGTTTCAGCTTTACCTTCGGCGTAATGGTACTATTATCCGGCAAATTGGATCAAATGAAACGGTTGAGGTGTATGCCGTTAAACTTGACGACATCATGCCTTTTGCCCGATACGGTGACGAGTTGGTGCTCATGCCGGTCCGCCCAAGCGATCAGCGCTCCAAACGGGTTATAAAACTAGCCGCTTACAACCTGTTCGTCAGAAATTTCCGCTCCGGCTGCTAACCTTTTTGGCCCCATGAAGCTCACCAACCCACCGGTTTTACGCATCCTGATTGGCAGCGTCGCGCTGATTCTTATAGGCTTGCTGTTTGCCCGGTTTGTGAGCAGCACAACTGGCCAGAATGCAGCACGCCTGGATAATTCGCGGACATACCGGGCCGAAAAAATCAACCTCGCCCTGCGCCGTACCGCCCATCATCTGCTCCGGCTGGCCGGAGACTCCACGTCGCGCATCCCAGCCATAGATCAGCCGAATCCGAACACATATCGGGTTTCGTTCGGCCGTGCTTTTAACTACGACGCGCTGCCTGCTTTGCTGCACCAGTCGCTCCAGCTTCACAACGTTGCCGATGCCTATGACGTAGCCGTGCTGGATTGTGCTGGTGGGAAGTTGCAGTTGGGCTATAATAGGCTGGATTGGTTGGCCAATGGACTCGTTCCCTGCAGAGGCCGTTCCCTAATCGCTGGGTGTTACGTTCTACAGGTCACCTTTGAACCCCTTGCGCCAGCGCAACAACCGTCAACGCACTGGCCACTACTAGCGTTGGCGGGGCTTCTATCGAGTGTTGCCTTCATCGTATGGCGTCGGTCAGCTAGAACCAGTGAGGCAGTGGCACATCCGCTTCCGTTGCCGAACCATGCGCTTCAGTTTGGGCAATCATGGCTCGATGTAAACAGCCAGCTCTTGATGTCGGGCTCCAGCCAGCACAACCTGACGTATCGCGAAACAAAGCTCCTGCGTGTGTTAGTGAGTCATCCAAATCAGGTGATGGAACGTAGTGAGATCCTGAAACTGGTTTGGGAGGACGAGGGCATTACGGTGGGCCGAAGTATTGACGTGTTTATGTCGCGGCTACGCAAGCTATTACAAAACGACCCCACCATCCGGATTGCAGCCGTCCATGGCGTGGGTTATCGGTTAGAGATTATGTAGCGACACAAAGGCGGCTAGACTACTGGTGCGCTTTTTATGCGTTCGCATTACGGCCCATTGCCATTTCCAGCACCCAAGCAATACCAACCACCAGCAGACAGCCAATTACGTTGAGCCACAGAAACGCCGTCAGGTCCAGGTACCAGCTCAGCACGACAAACACCTCCGCAATGAGTGTGGCCCAGAACGTAGCGCGGCCACCAATGGATTTGACGTAAAACGCCACCACGAACACCCCAAGAATGACACCGTAAAACAGCGAACCCAGGATGTTGACGGCCTCGATCATGCTGCCCAGCTGATTGGCAAACTGAGCAACCACGATGCAGAACACTCCCCAACCTACTGTGGCCCAGCGTGACGCTTGTAAATAGTGCGCGTCGTCGGCTTCTCGCCTGACAAGGCGTTTGTACACGTCTACAACGGTCGTCGAGGCTAGGGAGTTATAGGCTGCTGCAATAGACCCCATGGAGGCACTAAAAATAACGGCAATCAACAATCCAATCAGGCCGTGAGGCAGGTAGTCGAGCACAAACCGGAGAAATACGTAGTTGACATCGTTGGTATCGGCCGCCGGGTTGTTTTGCTCAATTAGCTTCACTACGTCGGCCTTCACGGTTTTCAGGGCGTCGTCGGTTTGGCGCAGTACCGCTCCGGCCGCGTTTTGCCCGGCTTCGTCATCAGCATCCAGCGCTACCTGCATATCAGCCACGGCCCGCTGCCGCTGCGCTGCCAGGTTCTGGTGTTTGATTTCGGCTACCTGATAGGCACCAGCGTACTGACTTTGTTTGAGTTTATCGGTTTCCTGCTTATTAAAAAATGTGGGCGTTGGATTGTACTGATAGAATACAAATACCAGCACCCCAACCAGGAGAATCAGGAACTGCATGGGCACTTTCAGCAACCCGTTCATGAGCAACCCCAGCCGCGACTGCCCGATTGACTCGCCCGTGAGGTATCGCCCCACCTGCGACTGGTCTGTACCAAAATAGGATAGCTGCAGGAAAAAGCCGCCAATCAGGCCCGACCAGATGTTATAGCGGCTGTTGGCATCGAACTTCAGGTCGATCAGGTTCATGCGGCCGGCTTTGCCCGCTACGTGCAGCGCGTCCATGAACCCAACATCGGCGGGCAGCAAACGCACCGTTAGGAAACCTGCCACCACCATAGCAAACGTAACGATGGCCATCTGCTGCAGGTGCGTATAGGAAATGGCTTTTGTGCCGCCCGTTACCGTGTACAGCAAGACCATCCCACCCATTAGCAGATTGGTCCAGTAGATGTTCCAGCCTAAAATGGTGGACAGAATAATGGCCGGAGCATAAATTGACAATCCTGTTGAAAGCCCGCGCTGAAGCAGAAAAAGCCCGGATGTGAGCGTACGCACGCGCACGTCGAAGCGGTTTTCCAGAAACTCATAGGCCGTAAATACTTTCAGCTTATGAAAGATGGGCACGAACGTAACGGAGAGCACCACCATGGCCAAGGGCAGGCCAAAGTAGAACTGCACAAACCGCATGCCGTCGGCAAAGCCCTGCCCCGGTGCGGACAGAAATGTGATCGCACTGGCCTGCGTGGCCATCACCGACAGGCCCACGTGATACCACGGCAATGACTGTCCTGCCAACAGGTAATCGTCCATGCTGCGGCTTCCCCGGCTTCGGTATATGCCGTAGGTTATTACGCCCAGCAAGGTCAGAACAAGAACGCTCCAGTCGAGAACACTCATGACAACCAGGACATTATGGCGTAAAACAGCACGATCTCAACGACCAGACTGCCAATAACAATTGCATAAAGCTGGGGCCAAGAGCGGGCAAAAGGGGGTAAACCGGAAGGGTTATCGGGCATAGGAACGGCGGTCTATCTGACTACAACGGCGAAATTAGGGTAAATAGATGTACCGTGTCTGATAATCCCTATAGCATTCGTCAATATAACAGGGCATAGCTACGTAGCGGAGCTTGCGTCCATTAATCACCAGGCAAGAGCCGACGGTTTGGTCCGTGTTTGCCTGGTTAATCTGCCTAGCACCCCTTTATTTGTGTGGTTCCACTCAGCGATTTTGGCAGTAGAAGAAACCGAACTGTTTTCATATCCGGTGCTGTTGATTCAAACATGGCACCAATCGGTCAGTCCGACCGTAGTAAACAACGTATAATGCAGTCAATAACGCACCGGCAGTTATTTTTTCAGCACGTAGCGCAGACCTCTGATTTTCCCTTGGCGCTGGAAATTGACAGCGCCGAAGGTGTTTATATCTTCGGACCAACGCACGGTTCCCAGTCAGCGCCGGATGGCGAACCGAAACGCTATATGGACCTGATTTCGGGGATTGGGGTAAGCAACGTCGGCCACCGCCATCCCCGGGTGCTGGCGGCCATTCAGGAGCAGTTAGACAAATATCTGCACCTGATGGTCTACGGTGAGTATGTGCAAACGCCCCAGACACAACTGGCACAGGCCTTGGTGCAAACATTACCCGCCCCGCTCAATAATGTCTACTTCACGAATTCGGGTGCCGAAGCGGTGGAGGGAGCCATGAAACTGGCAAAACGCTATACCAATCGCACCGAAATCATCTCCTGCTTCAACGCGTACCATGGCGCTACACAGGGTGCCCTCTCCCTGTCGGGCGATGAGAATTTCAAGCGCAATTACCGCCCTCTTCTACCCGACATCCGGCACATCCGCTATAATAACCGGGCCGACGTCGAGCAAATTACTTACCGAACGGCGGCCGTCGTTATGGAAGTAGTGGCGGCTGAGTCGGGGGTTCGTCTGCCGGAGCGGGGCTATCTGGAGGCCGTTCGCCAGCGTTGCAGCGAAATGGGCGCATTGCTGATCTTCGATGAGATTCAGACCGGTTTCGGCCGGACGGGTCTGTTCTGGGCCTTTGAAAAGGCGGGCGAATCAGGCTTGCCGGTCGTGCCCGACGTCTTGCTATGTGCCAAAGGCATGGGGGGTGGCATGCCTATCGGGGCGTTCATCAGCTCGACCGAGATCATGAGTGTGTTCAGAAACAACCCGATTTTGGGCCATATCACTACGTTTGGCGGACACCCGGTTTCATGCGCGGCTTCGCTTGCTAATTTGCAGGTTATACAGGACGAGAAATTGCATGAGCAGGCAGAAGCAAAAGGTCAGTTGTTCCGGCAACTGCTTGTTCACCCGGCCATTCGGGAGGTACGCGGTAAGGGCCTGATGCTGGCCGTTGAATTCGAGTCATTTGCCCTGCTGAAACCCGTCATCGACCGGGCCATCGCACTCGGCGTTATTACTGACTGGTTCCTGTTCTGCGACAATTCCATGCGCATTGCCCCGCCATTGATTATTAGTGAGAGCCAGATTCGGGAAGCCTGCGCTATTATCCTTGAGGCAATTGATGGGCACTGACCTACGGAAAAAGCATGGACAACGTTCCCACTATCAGCGCCAGCCCAAAAATAATAAGCAGACCGACCAGCACAGTTTTCAGCAGACTGCCGCCCGGTTTCTGAGGTGTTAAATCTGGCATAACGTTTACAACGGAATGTTTCCGTGTTTTTTCTTCGGCATCGTCGCCACTTTGTTCTCCAGCATCTTAAACGCCCGGATGAGTTTATGACGTGTCTGGTCGGGCATGATCACCTCATCAATGTATCCCCGGTGTGCTGCCCGGTAAGGATTAGCGAACTTCTCGGTATACTCCTGCACTTTCTCCTGCAACTTCGCCTGCGGGTCATCGGCTTCGGCAATTTCACGCTTGAAAATAATTTCGGCAGCGCCACTGGCTCCCATCACGGCAATTTCGGCACCGGGCCAGGCGTAGTTCATGTCGGCACCAATGTGCTTGGAATTCATTACGTCATACGCTCCGCCATAGGCTTTGCGGGTGATGACCGTTACGCGGGGCACCGTGGCCTCGCAGAACGCATACAGTAGCTTGGCCCCGTTGGTGATTATACCGTTCCATTCCTGGTCGGTGCCGGGCAAGAAACCGGGTACGTCTTCGAGCACAAGCAACGGTACGTTGAAACAGTCGCAGAAGCGCACAAAACGGGCCGCTTTTGTGCTGGCATGGATGTCCAGGACACCCGCCAGCACGGCAGGCTGGTTCCCCACAATGCCTATGCTCCGCCCACCAATCCGGGCGAAGCCCACGACGATATTCTCCGCAAAGTTGGCATGCACTACCATGAACGTACCCGCATCA
>JAQBNX010000511.1 GCA_028288385.1 Spirosoma sp. | reverse complement strand
GGTGTAATGCTTGCTACGTCGCCGGTGTGCAGCCAGCCACCTTTCCAGAGCTCGGCACCGCGTATCGGGTCCTGGTAATAACCCTGCGTCATCCACGGGCCCCGCGCCACTACTTCGCCCAGTGTATGACCATCATGCGGGGCAAACGAACCGTCGTCGTTCATCAGCCGCATTTCTACGAAGGGAGCTATCCTGCCCGCACACGTTCGCATTTCAATCTGCTCCTCAATGGCTAAATCGCGTTCCTTATCGTTCAGGTACGTAACAGACATGATTGGGGCGGTTTCGGACATCCCGTAACCCTGATACACCTGGATTCCCAAATCGAGTGCTCCTTTGGCTAGTCCTTTTGTCAGGGCTGATCCACCGATAATGACCTTCCACCGGCCTAACTGAGGGCGAAACTGCTGCGCGGCCGGGCTGCTGACGAGCATGTTCAGAATGGTAGGAACGCAATGGGAAAAAGTGACTCCTTCCTGTAGCAGTAACTTCAGCACCACTTCGGGATCGTAGCGTCCTGCATATACCTGTTTGGTCGAGAGCATGGTGGCTAAAAAAGGGAAGCCCCAGGCATGAACGTGGAACATGGGCGTAATGGGCATGTAAACGTCTTCCTTAGCCGAAAATGGTACGGCCTGATAACCACATACGTAAGTGCCAAGTCCCATTGTGTGCATGAATAGCTGGCGATGGGAAAAATAAACGCCCTTTGGGCTGCCCGTCGTACCCGTTGTGTAGAAGGTAGTGGCCCAGGTATTTTCGTCGAAATCAGGAAAGTCATACTCATTCGACGCACTTTTAAGTAGAGCTTCATACTCCCCCGAAAAACCATCTGGCACCTGACCAACCGCGTTAAGGTCTGCCGAACGCGGCCCGGTATATACCTTATCAGAAATAAGAACGTACTTATCGACCGTCATAATCTGGTCCTTCACAGCCGTCAGGATAGGAAGAAAATCTTCGTGAATCAGCACGGCTTTGTCCTGTGCGTGATTCATGGTGTAGAGAATCTGACCGGGCGACAGCCGGATGTTGACCGTATGAAGCACCGCGCCCATGCTGGTAACAGCAAAGAAGCATTCGAGGTAGCGATGGCTGTCCCAATCAAACATGGCAACCGTATCGCCGGGCTTAATTCCCAGACCCGTCAGGACATTGGCCAACTGCCGGACGCGTTGGTTGAACTCGACGTAGTTCATGCGGAACAGATCGCGGTACACGATTTCGCGGTGCGGTTCGTAGTTAAGCGACTGAGCCAAAATATTCTTTATAAGCATCGGTGGCTCATAGGCTTCGGCCGTGCGTGGAATTAGCTTTGTCTGGATCATGAGGGTTAATTTGGATAACAATATTACCTTAATTTCTCCAAATTATGCAATGATTGAGTAAGGTGCCAGAGGTTCATGTCGATTAATACAGGGGTGAATGGCAAAAGAAGATCCCGTGTTTGGGGTGATCAGATCGGGCTGGTTGAATTTAATTAACTATACTCAACAAATAGAATAATCAGGCAGTTAACCGATTGCCTAACCAATCAGCAAAAATACTAGGTTAAGCAAAATGCTGAGGAGCCTTGTACCATCCAGTAAATTTTGATGTAAAAACTGAATACAACCATGAAAGAAGAAAATCAACTTAGCCGACGTCGGGCGATTCACGGATTAGGAACCGGATTAGCCACCGTCGTAGCGTCACCTGCGTTGGCTGCTCCAGACACACAGCCTATTAATGGCGTTGATCAGCAGGCACTCGTTGACCCCACCACTAAATACCCTAAGCCGCCTTTTAAAACGACCATGCAACCCTGGCCAGGCTTAGCCAGCAAAATGGACCCACGCCCTGATCATGGCGAGACTAGTTACAAAGGATCAGGGCGATTGCAGGGACGAAAAGCCCTGATTACCGGGGGCGATTCGGGCATGGGACGGGCAGCTGCCATTGCCTATGCCCGCGAAGGAGCCGATGTAGCCATTAATTATTTGCCCGCCGAAGAACCCGATGCCCGTGAAGTGATTGCCTTGATTAAGGCCGAAGGTCGCAAAGCCATTGCCATACCCGGTGATTTGCGTGATGAAGCCTTTTGTCAGCGATTAGTGGCTGAAGCGGTTCAGGGTCTTGGTGGTTTAGATATTGTGGTGAGCAATGCCGCCCGCCAGCAGACACATGACTCAATCCTCGACATATCGACCGAGCAGTTTGACTGGACTATGAAGACGAACATCTACGCACCTTTCTGGATCATTAAAGCAGCCCTGCCTCACCTCAAGCCCGGATCAGCCATTATTGGAACAACCTCCGAACAGGCCTACGACCCGTCGCCCAACTTGTATGACTATGCACAAACGAAGGCGGCAACGATGAACTTCGTCAAGTCGCTGGCCAAGCAACTGGGACCAAAAGGCATCCGAGTTAATGGCGTTGCGCCCGGCCCAATCTGGACACCATTACAACCCAGTGGCGGAGCAACGGCGGAAAAACTAAAGACCTTCGGTGGTGATACCCCGCTGGGACGGCCGGGTCAACCAGCCGAACTGGCCTCTATTTATGTGCAGCTTGCCGCCAGCGATGCCAGCTATGCTACTGGGCAGGTGTATGGCTCGGCCGGTGGCAAAGGGCAACCGTAGCATCAGCTAGTACGTATAGTTTCTTACAAAGTTTTTAGCCCGATGGTTAGGTTCGTACATAAACCATAACCGTGGGGCTAAAAACTTTGACGTTTCTGATATAGTCATTCGATTACTGCATTAGCACCCCCGCCCCCCGGCGTTTCAATCCTGATTATTTCGCCAACCGCCATTGCTCGCGTGAAAATACCCGGCAGGTTCTCTTGTCGACCGTCTGCATGAATCAGCGTCTGCCGGCCGACTGCGCCGGGTTCAGCTCCATTTAAACCGTAGGGTGCGACAACTCGGTGCTGTCACAGTAGCGTGGCCTGCATAAACACCAGAAACTAAATATCGCGAACGATACCATCGCCAACACGCAATTGTCCTGTGCCCACCGAGCCGCTCCAAATGGCAAACTGATGAAGTCGGACGGGGTAGCGCCGTTCGAGTTCTTCGGGGTCGGTGAGTTTGGTGTTGGTCATGTGCTGATGCACTGCCGACCGACCGTCGGCTCCGACCGTTGCACCAGCGCCCCCGCCAATGGTCTCGTAATAGCCCATCCGCGGATTGCCAAACAGGAAGTTGTTCATTGTCCCCTGGCTACAGGCCGATAGCCCCAGCGCCTTCAGCAACGTATCGACCAACCGCTGACTAACTTCGGTGTTGCCGCCCACTACGGCCGGACACTCTAATGTTACATTTGGGAAAACGGGATTCAGGAATGACGATTTGGGCAATACAATGTCAACCGGCGCCATTAGACCCTCATTTAGGGGGATGTCTTTTGCACACCATAGCCGTAACACGTAAAGGATGGCACTGTGCAGGATCGAGATGTTGGCGTTGAGGTTATTAGGGTGCACGCTCGACGTTTCGGTAAAATTGAACGTAATACGGCCATCTTGTATGGCAATACTGACCCGAATCGTATGCCCGTCATCGAGCGATTCTTCGGCAGCAAACGCTTGTCCGTTCAGTGGATTTAATGTAGTAGCGATGGCATCATGCGCAGATTGTTGCAGCCGGGCCATGTAGTGATGCACCGTGGGCAAACCCTGCTGCAGCACCAGGTTACGTAACGCCGTTTCACCCGCCCGCAGTGAGGCCAGTGCCGCTTCGATGTCGGCCCGGTTTTCCGACAAGGCGCGGGTGGGGTAGAGGGCATCCGTAAACTGCTGCTTCAGTCCCTTTGAGCCGCCTTCGCTGTCGATATTCCACAAAAATACACCCCCTTTAACCACGTACTGCGGCTCCAGTATTACACCCTCTTCAGCCAGCGACGTAGCATCGGGTGGCATGGAACCAGGCACTTTGCCACCGATTTCGGCATGGTGCGCCCGGTTAATGACGTAGCCTATCAATTCTTCTTTATCCGTAAAAACACCCTGCAACAGCGTTACGTCGGGTAAGTGTGAACCGCCATAGTTAGGATGATTGGTGATGATAACATCACCGGAGCCAAGGGGTAGTTTGGCCAGACAAAGCCGCGCACAAACACCCAAACTGCCCAAATGCACGGGAATGTGGGGGGCGTTGGCAACCAGTTGAGCATTGGTGTCCAGTAGGGCACAGGAAAAATCAAGCCGTTCTTTTACGTTGGTCGAAAAGGCAGTTCGCTGTAGCTGCGCGCCCATATCCTCGGCAATGGCCCGAAAGCGCTGGGTAAACAACTCCAGCTGAATGACTTCATCGTTCTTACCCTTTGAGAAATCTAGCTCAGGAGTAAGGGCCATAAAGTCGGCTACGTAATCGGCCAACACATCCTTATCAGGCTGCACAACAACCCGCCAACCCGGTTCGATAAAAGCGGATGAGGTCCTATTGAGTAGCAGGGCCGGACCCCGAAACGTATCGCCTTCCTGCAACTTTGTCCAGTCATAGATTGGGTATTTATCCGTCTCTAATTGTCCCGACAGACTGACTGGAACAGCATGACAGTGGCTCAACGGTGGGCCAGTTACTGGTAACTCGTCGGCAACGGTACTGACAAGGACGCGCATACTTTCGACTTCTACAGGGGGTGGTTGCCCGTTCGCTCCTTCGGGATAATGGCCGTAGCGATGCTGGTACTCGGCCCGAAAATCAACAGCTAAACGCGAACTTAATGGAATGCCAATGGTAAATTCATGCCCCTGTAGCCGTAAAAAAACGGTGACGGTCTTTCTTTTTATTGGCGTATCCATCCCCACGTCCTCTTTCAATGCCCGCATAGCCTCGCTGGTCAGGTCATGGGATACTTGTTCAAGATCGGGTTCGATTTCCGTTAGTAGCTGCAACAGGGAACAAGAAGCTATCCGTTCGATCCTGGCCTGACCAATACCGTAGGCGCTTAGTAAACCACCGTCAAAGGGCAGAATCATTCGCTCCATACCCAGCAGTTGGGCAATAGCACAGCCGTGTAGGCCGCCCGCTCCACCGAACGCCAGTAAATTATAATCTTTAGGGTCGAAACCCTGCGCTACCGAGATTTTTCGGATGGCTCCCGCCATGGTTTCATTGGCAATGCGTTCGAACCCACGTAGCAGGTCAAGAGGGTTGGGACAGCTACCAGTTTTCTGTTCGATTTGTCTGATCACCTCATCTAAGGCTGCCTGTGCCTGTTCTGGAAACACCGGGATGCCAAACTGACTGGAATCCAGTTTTCCCAACAACAAATTGATGTCCGTGATCGTGAGCAGCAGTGGCTGATGGGGACCATTCGCCTCGTAGCAGGCTGGACCAGGACTGGCTCCCGCACTCTGTGGACCCACGCGCAATTGACCAGAAGTAATACCAGTTCCATCGAACCAGCAGACCGACCCACCCCCGGCCGCTACGGTCTCAATTGCCAGCGAGGGTATCTGCAGGTCAAACGACCCGATTTGGGTAGAAAACCGGTAGTCGGGAGTATTATGGATTCGGGCGACATCGGTGCTGGTGCCGCCCATGTCGAGGGTGAGTACGGGCGTGCCGTTGCACACCGCAGCCGCACCGATTACACCTCCCGCCGGGCCGCTAAGAAGACTATCTTTTGGCCGGAACAAGTCAGCGCGGACGAGCCCACCGGCGCTGGTCATAATTCGAACGGGCCAATTGCCAACCTGCTCCTGTACGTTGGTCAAATAAGACCGTAGTACCGGCGTCAGGTACGCATCGACCACGGCAGTCTGGGTTCGGGCTACGTAGCCAGGTGCAGTCGAAACATCAGTCGAAAGCGTAATAAGGGAAAAACCAGCCTCTGTGAGCGCGTCACGAAGCTGGTGTTCATGCGCGGGATTTCGATAAGCGTTTAGCAGCGAAACAGCTATTGCATCGGGCTTAGTTTGTCCTAATTGCCAAATCAGATCAGCAATCGTTTCGGCCGATAGGGGTTTTACGATCTGCCCATCG
>JAQBNX010000717.1 GCA_028288385.1 Spirosoma sp. | reverse complement strand
AAGTCGTGGTGTTGACCTCGCCGCCTCTGGGCGGGTGATTAGTGGTTGTCGCCGTCGGTGATGAGCGGCGCGTCGTCGGGAATGCCGTTGGTCAGGAGGGCGGAGAGTTCGGCAAACGGGTCTTTCTGGTGCTCGTCGACGGGGAACGTGTGGACCATGTCTTCGAGCATCCCTCGCGTGTCCTCGTAGCCGATGGTGTCCTTGCCGGCCTCGACGAAGTCGGCGACGGCATGGGCCAGGGCGACGAACTTGGCGCCGAGCTCCTCGTTGAGCTCCGGCGTCGGGGTGAAGGGGTTGTCTTCGACCTTGGCCGCGCGGAGGATTTCGAGCACTTTGGGAGCGGGATCTGGAACATTGGGGCTTCCTTCCTAATGATTTGTCGTGGTGACACAAGAGGAGTCGGCCAGCGCCGGGGGATCTGCTCAGGGCAAAAAAGACCCTTCGAAGAGGGTCTGTTCCTAGAGGGTCAGGCGTCCGTTAAGTCCCTAACAGAGCCGTTCACTGTAGCGGCGACCTGATGCTCGACGGTCAGAGAGCCGCGGACTACGATGGGGGACCGAGTTATGAGACACGGTAAACGCAGCCGAAGGATTGTAGGCCTGCTGGCGGTACGCCCTTTGGTCATTGATACCGTGGCTGAGCGATGATGAGACTGTGCTTATCAACGGATTCACTTTTCGCGGCTACAGAAGCTTCCCATCCGACCGGCCCGCAGTGCTCTTCCCTTTACGCAGGGTCAATCTCATCGCAGGCCAGAACAACACCGGCAAATCCAACATCTTGCGAGTCATAGCCGACACCTTCGAAGAGGCAAGAGGGAAAAAGCCGATCAATAAATGGGATCGCCCGCTTGGAGATGCAAAACACACCTTCGCATTCGTGCAGCTACATAGCGTTGACGAGATCCTCACATGGGGAGAGATCAAGGAGCAGTCTTCCGGCATCTTGGAAAAACTCGGCCAATTCCTGCGTCTGCCTGGGATAGCATTCCCCCTGGGGACCGATGCCGTGAACCTAACAATGACAGGACTGGGCGGCTTCGATAGTCAGGCTTTGAGGCAGATGGCTACAAAAGCTGGCGATAGTCCGTTGGCTAACACGTTGTCCACTGCCCTAGTGCGCCATAGCGGCGGGGGCCAGGGAGACGATGCTTACCGGGTTCTCGAATGGATTGTGCAGCAGCAACGCCCGCCGCGCCCTTCCGCGTACACAATCGGTGGCGTTCGGACCATCTCTGATGACAGCAGCCAAGAACCTGACCTAAACGGGCGAAGTATTAAGCGTAGGCTCCTTGAGTTGCAGAATCCAGCTACAGACCGCTTGAAGGACAAAGAACTCTTTCGGCACGTTCAAGACTTCGTCCGTGCTGTCTTGGACGACCCCGCTATCACAATAGACGTGCCCCATGATCTTTCGACGGTCCATGTTACCCAAGGAGGGCGCACCCTGCCCATTGAGAACTTGGGAACCGGAGTTCACGAGGTGGTGATTATTGCAGCGGCGGCGACGGTCATTCAAGACTCTATTTTGTGCATCGAAGAACCTGAGGTGCACCTGCATCCGATCCTCCAGCGCAAACTGCTTCGATATCTTGAGTCGAGCACGACAAACCAGTATTTCATTGCGACTCACTCAGCGCACATGCTCGACTCTAAGATTGGAAGCATTTTCCATGTCACTCGCGAGGACGGCGTTTCAAGCGTTAGGTACGCCGGTGCCGCCCACGAGAGGGCTGCGGTATGCGCAGACCTTGGATACCGTCCCTCGGACCTAGTTCAGACAAATGCAGTCGTGTGGGTTGAAGGACCCTCTGACCGCGTCTACCTCAAGCATTGGATCGAGAAGCTCGCCCCCGACAGATTCGTTGAGGGAACGCACTACTCCATCATGTTTTATGGCGGGTCCATGCTCAATTCAGTGTCACCGCTCGACGCTGAAGAAGTTGAGGAGTTCATTTCCCTTCGCAGCCTAAACCGGTACATGGTTGTCCTGATGGACTCCGACAAGACGAGCAGGAGCTTCAACATCAATGACCACAAGAAACGGGTTAGGGACGGCCTCAACAGTGACCCGTCGACGGGCATGGCATGGATAACTACGGGTTACACGGTCGAGAACTATGTGCCAGAGCAAGTTCTCACCGATGCAATAAATACTGCCCACCCCACCACAAAAAGGCGCGTCCTGCCCACTCAGAAACTTTACTCAAATCCCTTGGCGCCCGGTCGACTTGGTATTCAGCAGCCGAGTAAAGTGGCGATCTCAAAAGCCGCTACGCAGATTTGGGGAGACGAATGGCCTCATAACTTGAAGCAGAAAGTGAAGCAGGTCATTTCGATCATCGAGGTGGCCAATAGGCACACCTAACCCGTTCACCAGCCACCACCACCACCGTCGCCGGTCCAAGCAAGTGATGGCTAGCGCGTTCATCACTACGCTGAGGTAAGCCGCCTCACCGGGAAACTGACTTTCCGTGCCACTCGTCTTCAGCTGGGCGCCTTACTTTCCCGGAGGGCACCCAGGCAGAGCAGTGCTGAATATCGTCGTCCGACCAAACCACAACTACCTCGTCCTTCGTCCAGTGCTCGGCGTAGCCGTGGACCTCGACAGTGCGGCCGTCGGTTAGCTCCGGTTCAGCTATGACCTTGGGCTCCTGACCGTAGGTGAAGCGCTGAACGGTTTTGGTCCTTAAGTCGGGATGACGGGCCTCGTACTCGTATTCGACGCCGTCCTGGCGGAAGTTCAGTGTCGCCAAGAACTGAGCTTATCGCTCGTGATGGCCCCGGGGCTCCATCAGTGAAAATAGTGTCCGACGAGCCACCTCGACAGACTCTGTGCTGCCGCTTGGGGAATTCCTGCCGCAACATAGGACGT
>JAQBNX010000498.1 GCA_028288385.1 Spirosoma sp. | reverse complement strand
TTCAAAAAGAAGGCGTGGTTACGGCGAATGAAGTATTGAAAATTCAGTTGCAGAAAAATAACCTCCAACTGAGCCGTTTACAGGTCGATAAAGCTCGTCAGACCGCGCTTTATAACTTTAACCTGTTGATTGGTCTGCCCGATGATCAGGTAATAGCTGTTGATACGACCTTATCGAATCCGGTCGTCACGGCCGAACCGTTGAGCAACTTTCTGGCACAGGCCTTGCAAAGTCGGCCCGAAGTGCAGGCGAACACCCTGCGGGCGCAGTCGGCCGAGGCTATGTTGCGTAACACGAAGAGCAGCATGTATCCTCATTTTGGCGTGTCGACAGGGTTTAATTACATAAACCCATCGGCCCGGCTCATTCCTGAAGCCAATACGTTCATAAGCGCCTGGAACGTTGGGGCAGCACTGACGTACAACATCGGCTCGCTCTACAACATGAAGGGTAAACTGAACACGGCTAAAACCGCCATCGATCAGGCCGATCTGCAAGGTCAGCAACAAACCGATCAGATTCGGAGCGAGGTTGTAACGGCTTATAATAATTACCAACTGGCGCTGGAGCAGCAAAACGTGATCCGCACCGCAGTGGGGCAGGCCCAGGAAAATTACCGCCTGACTGAATCCCGCTTCCGGAATGGGCTGGTTGGTTCTACAGACTTGCTGGAGGCTGATAGCTTCCTGCTTCAGGCACAACTTAACGTTATCAATGCTACCGTGGATGCCCAGCTGGCGTATCAACGTCTGATAAAAGCCACGGGCCACAATCTTTAATTAATCTCACGTTCTGACGAACGAAATAATCATGAACAAGAAAACTTTATTCCGCGTAGGGGGCGTCATTGTCCTGGTCATTGCTCTCTTTTTCGGGTACAGCGAGTTTCGCTACCTGCAACGTCATGAAACGACCGATGATGCACAGATTGACGGCGATGTGAACCCGGTTATTCCAAAAGCGGGTGGGTATGTGAAAGCCATTCGGTTCCAGGACAATCAGTTTGTTAAAGAAGGGGATACGCTTGTTGTGTTGGATGATGCCGATTATAAAATTCGGGTAGCACAGGCCGAAGCGGCTATGCAAAGTGCCATGGCTGCCGCTGGTGTTTCCCGTTCGCAGGTTAACGTCGCATCGGCTACGATACAAAGTTCTCAGGCAGGTGTGCTGACGGCCCGTAATCAGGTGGCTACGGCACAGGCCAACGTAACGGCTGCTCAGGCTCGCGCCCGCAAAGCCAATCAGGATTTTGACCGGTATAGCCGATTACTGGCCGAAAAAACGGTTCCTCAACAGCAGTTCGATGCCGTACAGGCCGAACGCGATGCAGCACAGGCGCAGTTGCAGGCCGCTCAGGCTCAACTACAAACGGCTCAGGCGCAGGTAGCGGCTGCCGGTTCGCAAACGGGGGTTACCAGTTCACAGCGTCGGGCAACGGAAGGTCAGATTTCCGTGGCACAGGCCGCAATCAAGCAACGGCAGACAGAACTGGATATGGCCAATTTACAACTGTCGTACACCATTGTGCGGGCCCCGGTTTCGGGCGTCGTGTCGAAGCGGGCAGTGCAAGTCGGACAACTGGTACAACCCGGTCAGGCATTGTGTTCTATCGTTGGCAACACGTCCCTCTGGGTAACGGCCAACTTCAAAGAAACACAGTTGAAGCAAATGCAGTCTGGCCAGAAAGTAGAAATTGATGTAGACGCTTTCGAGGGTGATAAGCTGATCGGTCATGTTGGTTCGTTTGCTGGTGCAACGGGTGCAAAATTCACCCTGCTTCCACCTGATAACGCTACGGGTAACTACGTAAAAGTGGTGCAGCGGATTCCGGTTCGGATTGAGCTGGATAAAAACAGCCCTTTATATGCGAAGCTCCGCCCTGGTATGAGTGCAACGGTAGCGGTGGATTTGCAGAAGTAAACACGTGAGGCTGGGTCGGCATTGAGTGATGTCGGGCCGGGTGGCCGTTGCCATCTCAAACCCGACACCACTCAATGCCGACCCAGCTGACACTACTAAATTCAAACTAATGAAGAAATTAGGCTTTGATAAATGGATCGTTGTTATAACGGTCACGACAGCCGCCCTACTGCAAACCATCGACTCATCCATTGTCAACGTAACGTTGAATCAGATGATGGGTAACCTGGGTGCATCGCTGGGCGATATTAGCTGGGTAGTTACGGGATACGCAGCCGCCAGTGCCGTCATGATTACCATGTCGGGCTGGTTAACGGCTAAACTGGGGCGCCGGAATTACTTTGCCGCGTCTATTATCCTGTTTACCATCGCGTCGATATTCTGTGGTACATCCACCAACGTATGGGAGCTTGTCTTCTTCAGGGTTGTTCAGGGTATCGGTGGGGGTGGTTTATTAACGACGGCTCAGTCTATTCTGATCCAGACCTTTCCGAAAGAGGATTTGGGTATTGCCAACTCTATTTTTGGATTAGGTGTAATCATTGGCCCATCCATCGGCCCTACGCTTGGTGGATTCATTACCGACAACCTGTCGTGGAACTGGGTGTTTTACATCAACATTCCATTCGGTATTCTGGCTACGTTCCTGACCTACACCTATATTAAGGAACCGGCTGAAAAAATGTTGGCGGGTAAGATGGATTGGCTGGCGCTGATTCTCCTGGTTATGGGTATCGGTGGCCTACAGATCATTTTAGAAAAAGGCGAAGAAAAAGACTGGTTCGATTCCCAATTTATCGTTGGCATGTCGATTGCGGCCGGTGTTGGTTTGATTGGGTTTATCTGGCGTCAGCTAGCGGTCAAGATCCCGATTCTGGACCTGCGTTTATTGCTTCAGCGCCGGTTTGCGGTGGGCACACTATTCAACTTTATTCTGGGCTTTGGTCT
>JAQBNX010000488.1 GCA_028288385.1 Spirosoma sp. | reverse complement strand
GCAGATTTTGTTTTCTGGCCCCAGCGATCATACTATCCACCAGCGAGAAATCAAATGTTCCTTCCCGGGGTTCGATCAGCTCCCAATACACCGGTGCCAATACTGTGTTTACATGTTTCTGCTTCATCTGTGCCCACACCGGTCGCATATAGGCCGCACCGGAGACAGTGGAGTTGTGAAGCTCACCACCCAGGGCTAGAAATAGCTTGTCTTTCACGACCAGTTGCACTGTGTTTCCCTTTTTCTCCAGATGAGGAGGTTTAAATGATTGAGAAAAGATGGAAAAACCACTCATCAGAAAAAGGACTAGTAAAAGAGAAAGCCTCATAATTATCAGGAATTTATAGTTATTGGCAACAGACCAACTTGCTGATTATAGTAGCATTATGGACTTTCAGGGAAGACACCTCAACAAATCAACCTTGCTCGTTTTACGGCAATGAACGAAGCAATAAAAGCCGCGAACGCACCAACGATTCCTGATAAAAGAATGGCCCATAGTTTTGGTATCTGAGCATTAGCCATTGATGATTGAAGCACCCACAGCAACCCGAAACCTAAACCCGCGAAGGCCATGCCTAATCCAATCGACGTTAACACCGCCGTTGGCAGCCAGGATGTATGGGCTTCCAGGGTGGGTTCCAGTTTATGAGCCATGCGCTGTTTTGTCATCGTGATGAACGTAGCCAGGGTGGTGGCAAAAACCGAAATCATGACAGTAGGCATTAACAGACTGACTACTGTTGGGCTCTCGCCCTTGAGGTTGATAAACTCTTCCTCTGAGAATATGAGGAACGGGGCTACTGTATTGATAACCAAATTGAATAACGTAGCAGTGATGGCGTTACGCTGCGTAAACTGGTCCATGGTGTTAAGGGTAAAGGTTTTGAGCATATTAGGCGTCAGGTAAAGGCTCCGCCATCAACCGGTAGGGCATGGTTGGTCATAAAATTGAATCCATTCGATTAAAGCCAGAGCACTACCTTGGCAAATTCCCCAGGCTGACCCATGCGCTTTAAAGCCTGATCGTTAATAGTTTTTCCCGCGCTTCTGCGTCGGCTGCCCGGAGCTATCCATTACGTTCAGCAAGGATGCACTTGAACTCTTGCAGATCATGACCGAGCTATTGGATAGCAACCAGGTAAACCTGCCAGCATTCCAGCGGATTCACGCTACGTTGATTGATACGCATGGGTGAGCGTAACCGGGATTAACAAATTTAAATCGGAGCACCTAAGGCTCCCAGCGTTTTGCCCATCAGGGCACCCATGTTGGCTCCTTCGGGCAGTTGACCCTGCCACTCCAACTGTTCCCACTCGCCGAGTGTATTCGACGCATCGACCACCAGCTTGCAGCGGTCATACCGGCGTTTCATAAACTCATTCAGGAGAGTCGGTACTGTATCAGCGGACTGGACTAACTCGCCAAGCACGACGGCATCTTCAATAGCAAGCCCGGCACCCTGCCCCAACTGTGGAATGGTGGCATGAACGGCGTCGCCGATGAGCAGTACGCGGTTCTTGTACCAGGGAGCAGGCAGCAGCAACGTTTCCAGTGGACGATAAATAACGCCTTTCGGATCGGTTATCTGGTTGACAAAGGGACGTACCATGGGTGCTTCATATTCTGCCACTAAGGCTTTCAGGCGAGGCACTAACTCGGATTCTGGAATTTTGGGGTCTTCGCCCTCAGCCGATACCACGAACATATACATCGTCTCGGCGGTCATGGGTATCAGTCCCACCTTACTTTGCCTGCCCAGGAAAATGTAGCCGGTATCGAGTTCCGCAGGCCGGGGAAAAGCGTAGCGCCACACCGACTGACCGGTATAACGCGGTTTATAATCACCCAGCACCAACAAACGTATTTTAGAATAAACGCCATCCGACCCCACAACCAGGTCATAGCGACCCGTGCTGCCATCGGTAAACGTTACGTTCACCCAATCAGGGCCGTTGTCGAGCGCAGCTACCGTAATGCCCATACGTAAAGCGACTCCATTGGCAACGGCTCCGTCGTGCAGCACCTGATGCAAAATTCGGCGCGAGATGCCATTGTGCACCGGTAACCGGCCCATGGGGGGCGTACCGACCTGGGCAACCTGAAAGCCAGTGCTGGTGCACATTTTTACGGGGCCATAGGGCGATCCCCGTTCCATACAGCGATCAGCAAGCCCCAGTACGTCCAGCGCCCGCAGGGCATTGGACGGCTGAATGATGCCCACACCATAGACGTTGAATTCAGGCTGAAGTTCAATAACCTCCGTGTCAACGCCTGCTTTTTGCAACGCTATACCAGCCGATAAACCGCCAATGCCGCCCCCCACCACCAGGGCTTTTTTGATTGATGTCATGTTCGTAAAAGGTTAGGAAGATCAATTGTCGAAAATGGCAACGGCCCGGCACCAGCCCGCGCTGCCGCCTTTGATTTTAGCCGGGAAACAACTCACCTTGAAACCAAAAGGAGGCAGTTGATCCAAGTTTGCGAGTTTTTCAATCTGGCAGTACTCTTTCTCGCGGCCCACGTAATGCGCGGCCCAGATGACTCCGGGACGTGGATTTTGGAAGTAGTCTTCTGCCTGAATGTGCAACGGAATATCCCAGCCCCAGCCGTCGGTGCCCATCACCTTAATGCCCTGATCAATGAGCCAGTGGGTGGCTTCGGCCGAAGCGCCGACGTGTATTTTTACAAAGTCATCATCGTGCAGGCGTTTATCGGCGTCGCACCGGATCAGGACGATATCGAACGGCTTGAGCGTGTAGTTGATGGCCGCCAGCTTTTCCTTCAGGTCGTCCGACGAGAAGCAGTAGCCATCGGGCTTATCGGTGAAATCCAGTACCACGCCATCGTGGAAAAACCAATCCAGTGGCATCTGCTCAATGGTGCGCGAGGGTTTGCCCTCGCTGGTGGGGAAGTAATGCCAGGGCGCGTCGATATGCGTACCGGCATGACCCGTTAGATAGAGGAACTCACCGGCAGGGCCGTTGCCCTCAAGGAACACATCTTCAGAGGCACCGCCAAACAGTTTGGAACCCATCTTACGCGCCCCTTCTTTGTGGTCTTCGTAATCAATTTTAGTCGGGAGCGGCTCTTTAATGTCCGTTGAAATGGTTACCGATAAGTCGATGATTTTCATGCTTGTAAGGGTTATAATTGGGTAAAGTGGTCAACAACGGGTGGGCTGGCAAAAAACGGCCCGATGATGGCCCGCCATTCGCCAAATAGAGCCGACTGCCGAAAACCGACGGTATGGTCCTCCAGCGTCTGCCAGCGAATGAGCAGCAGGTAGGTATCGGGCGATTCGATGCCCTGGTGCAGTTGGAGGTCAATAAACCCGTTGGCCTGACTGATCACGGCTTTGGCTTTCGGAAACTCCTGTTCAAAGTCGGCCTGCCGTCCGGCCTGAATCGTGATGAGTGCGTGTTCGGTAATCATACAATTTGGTTTTTCAGGATGCCAACTCCATCAATTTCCAACTCGATCACGTCGCCGGGTTCGAGAGCACGATGAGCTTCAAAATTGGTTTCGATCAAACTCCCCCAGCCCACCGTTCCGGAACCCAGCATATCGCCGGGGTGCAACGTAACATGGTTTTCGGAGGCCCGTTCGATCATCTGCCCGAAGGTGTAATGAACGGTGTTGTAATTGCCCGCACAAATTGGCTGACCGTTGATGCGCGAGGTCATGCGGAGATTAAACCGACCGGTCCCGTCCCGGTAGGGCTCCAGTTCATCTTTCGTCACGATATACGGCCCGATGGCGTTGGCAAAGTCTTTGCCTTTAGCCGGGCCGAGGTTGCACTTCATTTCGCGTGCCTGAATGGCCCTTGCCGTGAAATCGTTGAAAACCGTGTAGCCGAAAATATGGTCATCAGCCTGGTCGGCCCGAATGTTTTTCCCAGCTTTGCCAATCACGCAGCCCATTTCTAATTCGTAATCGAGCCGGGTTTCGCCTATCGGACGCGGTATGTCCTGATTGGGGCCGTAGATCGCCTGGTGATTGGTGAAGTAGAAAATGGGCATCTCATACCACTCGGGGGCAATCTGATGGCCGAACTTAGATGACGCATTCTTAAGGTGTTGCTCAAAACCGATGTAATCCCGAAAACTGCGTGGATTAGGGAGGGGAGCCAGCAGCGTTACAGCATCCAACGTGTGCGTGGGTTCTGCGTCCTGCCAATTATTGTCCCGAATGAGCCCTAAATACCGTCCGTGATCGTCGATAAAACTGAGCATGTCGGCGGGCAACACGCCATTGCTCAGCGCGTGCATGTCCACTACGCCGTTCTGTGTGAGCCAACCCGCTCGGGCAGAGTTGTTAGCAGTTTGAAAGGTTACGAGTTTCATTTACTAGTCGTCGATTAAGAATCTCTTCTGGTTTATGGAAAGAGTTAGAATTAAGTCTCTATTTTATTTTCATACCAGGTACAAGTGGCGTAGTCTCAACCAGTTCAAGTGACTTAATCATGTCCTTAGTAGCCGTTTTGTACTTGATAAAATGTGGAGTCTGTAAATGCGCTTTGTATGCAGTCGTATCAGCGTAGATTTCCAAAATAGTAAAATGGGTGGGACGCTCTTTTTCAGAAACAGCATACAGCGTTATCACGCCCTTTTCAACACGTCCGGCCGTTTCAATCCCTACCTTCAGCAATGCTTTATAGCTTTCAAGTTGAGCTGTATAGATGACCAGATTTGCCCGTCGCACAATTTGTTTTTTATCCTGG
>JAQBNX010000855.1 GCA_028288385.1 Spirosoma sp. | reverse complement strand
TATTCGGGATAGCAACGAGGCCTGGGCATTTGCAGTCGGTCTAGCTATGGTGTCTATCCTGCTGAAACCGGCTTACGACCGGCTCATCGAAAAACCTTATCTGGAGAACCCCGCGCAAAACAAGACTAAATACGAGCGTTTCAAAATAGCGCTGGCGTTGTTCTCGGTATTGACGCTGGCTGTGCTAGGCTGGTTTCGCTACGAAGCCTACCGAACGGATCAACTTAAAGCCGCCATCAATAAATCAGTCCGCCAGCTTCAGCTCAATACCAACCCATCCTCGGCGACCTCAACCCTCGACGCCGTAACACTGAGTAAAATTGAGAAGCAGTTGAGCGAGTCGAGCGTGTTGATCCTGGCGTTGGTCAATATCCCCTGGGCGTTGCTGTCCTGTGTCTTAAGCGGCTTTCTGTTTGCATTAGCCGGTGCAGTTTGCTTCGGTTTTGCGCTACCGGTGCTGTCGGCATTCTGGTTTCGATGGCTGCAGGCTGATCCAAAACTCTGGAAGCTCAGTCGCCGGCTCAAGCGCCTTGATAAGGAAATGGCTCCGTTGGAGGCTCAGTTGGCCGAGCAGCGTACGCGCCAGAATATGCTTCAGCACGACCTCGATCTGTTGCCCGCCCTGGATGAATTGCGCGAACAGCGTCGAACAATTCTGGACGAGTTAACCTTATTGCTAGCCGAATTGAAACTGGCCCAGACCGACAGTCGAATTAGCAATTTCAACGACGGCTACGGTCAGGGCAAGGCAACGCGGACCCTGCTGAACGATGAGGAGCATCGGCAGTTACGTCGGGATATGATAGACCGGCAGGCCAGCCGCCCTACAGGGAGCAGGCATTCTGAGCAGCTCAATGGAACAGCACCTGAGAAAGGCCAGAACGGTAAAACGCACGACCTGCCTCCTCACCAAACCACCTTAAAATCATTGTCAGACGGCATTTGAACAACTAGTCTTATTCCCTAAAAACAGGAAACCACCCCCAAGTGGGGGCGGCTCCATGAGTACAACAAAACCACAGTAAAGCTGTCAGACATTAGGCCAGACAGGATGCCTGCGGCTCTGTTACGTATTTTTAAGGTTCAAGTATGTGATGGCTGGTCCGGTTCTGTGATTTTAACACAATTCCAGTCATACTCGAGGTAATTAAGCTTTATCTGCTTACGCTTCGATCAGGAATTCGTCATGCTGGCTCACGTCCAGACCCGTCTTCTCATCTTCTTCAGATACGCGCAGCGGTAGTATTAGATCGGTTATCTTAAGCAGCAACAGCGACATACCGAACGCGAAAGCCGATACGGCAACCAGAGCAATCATATGCTCAACAAACAAGCCGGTTTCGCCGAATGCCAATCCTTCCACGGTAACCGCTGAGTTAACACCTTTGCTGGCGAAAATGCCCGTCATGATCATGCCAACCATACCACCAACACCGTGGCAGGGAAACACATCGAGCGTATCGTCCAGTGTGGATTTTGAGCGCAGGTGTGCTACGTAGTTAGAGATGATAGCGGCCACGGTGCCAATGAAAATAGCCGTAGGTATCGTAACGAAACCAGCGGCAGGCGTAATGGCAACCAGGCCAACAACAGCGCCGATACAAAACCCTAGGGCAGACACTTTTTTGCCCTTAGCCGAGTCGAACAGCACCCAGGCCAGACCCGCAGCTGCAGCGGCTGTGTTGGTTGTGGCAAATGCTGAAGCAGCTAATGGCGAAGCAGCCACCGCCGAACCGGCGTTGAAACCAAACCAGCCGAACCAAAGCAGACCTGTACCCAGGAGCACGAACGGTACGTTGGCGGGTGGGAAATAGCTGGCTTCGAGGTGAGACTTCCGCCGTTTCAGGTATAAGGCACCAGCCAGCGCAGCCCAGCCCGCCGACATGTGAACAACCGTGCCACCGGCAAAGTCAAGCACCCCACGCTTGAACAGCCATCCATCAGGATGCCACGTCATGTGTGCCAGTGGTGCATAAACCAGTAGACTAAACAGGATCATGAACAGGACATAAGACCGAAAGTTGATCCGCTCGGCCATCGACCCGGTTACGAGGGCGGGGGTGATAACAGCAAATTTCAGTTGGAAGAAGGCAAATACAACCAGCGGAATCGTGGGGGCCAGCGACCAGGGCTTACCGTCCAGTACACCCTTAAACATGAAGTGATCCATTGGATTACCAACGAATCCACCAATGGACGAGCCAAAAGCTAAGCTGTAGCCAACGGTTACCCACAGAATACTGATAACGCCCATGGCCACAAAGCTTTGCAGCATAGTCGATATCACATTCTTGTTATTCACCATACCACCGTAGAAATAGGCCAGACCAGGCGTCATCAGCAGAACAAGTGCCGCAGCGACAAGCATCCAGGCCGTATCACCGGCGTTAATACCTTCCGTCACAATATGAGTCGGAACGGCGGGCATGAGTACAGCCACTATGCTGATCAACAGCAAAATAGCCAGTGGAATGTAGTTTGGTTTTTGCATGGTATTCGGGAGGTTTTTGTTGTACTGATTAAAGAAAATAGCTTAGAGAGCGTGAAGAATAGAAACCTAAAACTTAAATA
>JAQBNX010000410.1 GCA_028288385.1 Spirosoma sp. | reverse complement strand
TAGATTGTAAAGTTTAAATAGTAAGTTTCATTCCATTTACTTCAAAGCCAGACCCGGTCCGAATCGGACGTTTAATTGGACGGCACCCGAATAGGAGGGAAGTGGCCTAAAATAGGCCTGTTTGCGTTCAATAAAACCATTCAGTTTTATCGTACACGATTTCGGGTCGAGTTGAGATTTTTCTGAACTAGATGTTCCGTTTACCACGCCGTTTTTCCTCCTTTTAGGTGATCCAAAACCCTATACTACCCAATGTAAGACAGCTTCCATTTTTGTCATACATTGGGTAGTATTTATTATATAGATGATTATACAACTCTTAGTAGCTATGAATAGATGGTTAGGATGTTTAGGGTTGGCGATTATCTACCCTACAAGGGCGCTTAGCCAGCAATCTACAGTGAGTGACATTGAGAAACAGATTCCTCATGCTTTTAAAATTGTTGAGTTCCTTTTAGATCAAGGTAAGTCCCAATAGTGCCCACTTATTCTTTAGCTAAGCTGATTAATAACCACACAGCCTATGTGGGCTATGTGGTTCCAAACTATTCGTCTGTCAAGCCAAGTCACATACTCACTCCCGGAATGGTTTGAGGTTGTGTTGCCGGGCCCCGCGGACGCAGATGAGACCAAAATCAGCTTCCTTTGCCGACTGTGAACGGATATTGCTCATAACTCACTGATAGGGGTTAGCGACATGTGTAAGCTGGGATGACGGAGCCAAAAAAGCGCCCCACTACGGTACAAAATGAGTAAGTTAGGGTCTTGTTTTATGAGGATCTGTGACTAATTTCTTTTACCTTTTTTGGTAGTGGCTTAATTGCGTTTATCGGCGAAGAAATACTGATTGATGAATAGGCCGATTGTCGTGTCATGGACCGCAACTGACTTTGAAAAGCAGATTAATCGTCGGGTCAGCCGTTTTAGGCGTGTTCGGAGAGTTAGATGTTTACGCTCAAGACTCTGCATGGAAGCTTTACGAACTAGATGCAGACGTTGATCCAAACAATCAAAATAGGCCCACCAAGAGTCCGTTATCCACCTGATTACCTCTATTTTAGCTTGTTCCAGTAAATTCAACAAGTGGCGAAAGGTTTGGTGAGTACGGCGTCCAAAAACAAAGGCGATAGTCTCGCCTGTCATCGCATCCTCGACTCACCACAGCCAGCGGGGTTGTTTCTTGTTGCCCACGTACGACCGCATTTCGTCAACTTTTAGGCTCATCTTCAAGCCTATATCAACGTACAAGGGGTTGAAATGAACGACTTCATTGCTTTTTTTAAACTGGGCGCTGACCGTATTCCGGTTAACGCCCAAAACACGAGCGGTATCGCGTACATCTGCCCCGTTATGTACCATTTTAGTGATCTGTTCTTTGACAAGCGGATCACGGGCTTAATGAGTATAGGTTTGTACAAACGTTCGGCCTCAGGTGTAACATCGGTAGCGTTGAGTGCCAGCGCGAGTAGTACCATATCGTTTGATGTGCTGGGTTTGGCCATAATTCTTGCAAGAAACCGCTTCTAAGACCATTCTTAAATATACTCCAATCAACGCAGTTAAGCCATTACCCTTTGGTGAAACGATAAGCTAACGCTTTGATGGCATGGCCTAAAAGTTCATTGTCGCTCATAAGAAAAAGGTGTTTGAATCATGTACTTTCTCAACGGCTACACGGTTTGAGGAAAGGAGTTGTCCTCGGCATAGTGACAAAACACTTTACAGGCTTTGTCCTGCTCATTCAGTTGAAATACTTCGCTGGCCTGACGGCCATTTACTGAGGTGTAATAGATAACCAGGGTGTCGATACCCACAAAAACGTTGTGTAGGGTAAAATGCAGATCGGGGTAGGCGCTCAGGCCGACTTGAAAATAGCGTTCGAGATCACCTTTACTGGTGATGTAGCCTGCTTCATTGAACTTCAGCAGCAGAATGAACGGGGAATGAAATTCCAGCTCGTCGGCATAATGCTCCAGAATGGAGATTAGATTGTGCCCGTTAAAAGCAGCGATCCATTCATTGGCAAACTGGAAGGCTTGCTCTTGTGTCATAGTAGTTTACTTAGCTTCCTAATGGAAGTGGTATGGTGCTCGGCATGAATGATGGTAAAGTAAAGCATTTCACGGGCCGTCAGGTTTCCCAGGATTGGGTGTGGGCAGCTATACTTGTCTAAATCCGCATCAGGCCAGGTGGCTAACTGCACAATGATTCCTTCAACAATCTGCCGACCTTTGTCGATTTCTGTCAGCAGCGAGATGCTAGCATTGTCCTCGGGATCAAAACGTGAAGTCGATTTCGCTACTTCGGCAAGACGCTTATGGTAGGCTGAATATACTTCATCAAAGCTTTTTGAGAGCCGACTAGTCGTGCCAAAGGTGTGTTGGATTAGATCCTTGTCCATATGAAGATACCTATAATAAGCTCCTGCCCCTTTTGTGATATGCTGAATGTGCTGGACAGCCGACCATTTTCCATTCACCTGTTTGGTTTGTAACTCGATGGACAGGTTCAGACAGGCTTGCCAGAGTTGCTCATGCGCTACCCTTAATTTCTGGTTCGTTTCGGACATAGGTAGCGGCTGAGGAATAAACTCCTCCGTAAAATGTTCCCGGTGTTTTGGCTGAGCAAATTTATCGGCGTTGAACTGCCTGGATTCTCCCCTTGGAATGGAGAGCGACGTCCAGTTAATGGCCAGCATTTTCCCCACAAAAACCAGTTGCCCAATATGATAGGGGTAATGAGCAAGCTGTCGGTTAATGGCTTCCAAGACTGAATGCCCCTGATTTCGGATATAGATAATTTTAGTCAAATCTTCTTCCCGTAGCGATCGAAGGGTCTCTAAAACAACGCACCACCCTTCCTGCCATTTCTGCAGTAATTCGTCTCGGGACTGAATATCATTGACAAACTCACCCTCTCTGTCGCGCCATGCTTTTTCCCCGTCGGTCGTAAGTAGATCGGTCCAACGGCTCGTCATGTTGCCCCACAGGTGCTTGACCAGGGTGGCAATGCTGTTGCTTTGCTCATTGTAATGCCAGAAAAGCGCTTCGTCGGGAAGCTGCGCCAGTGTTTTTTCACCCAGCATTTTATAATACTCAAACTGGCTGATGGCACTTTTTAAATACTCGCTATCCATGAAGTAAGATGATTGGTTGTTCCTTGTCAACCGAGAACTTTTGGTAAAGTAGGGAATGTTCATCCTAAAAGCAGACGATCAGGTCGACCACTTCGTCCATTTCGGCCAGCGTATTAAAATAGTGGGGAGCTAGTCGGATCACCCAGTCCACGCCCTTCTGCCGGAAGTCGATCAGGGCGAAATAGGGATACTGTACCGTGAAGACCACCCGTCCCCGTCGCAGAGCAGTTTCGAGGACAGAGAGCGATTGTTGCTCCGTATGAAATGTCAGGATGCTACTTTGCTGGGAACCCCGATCCAGTAAGGTGAGGCCATCAAGTTGCTCCATGCCCCTTCGGAGTCGTTGCATCAGCCGTTGGTTCTGTTGAGCAATCGCTTCTATTCCTACCTGATTGGCGTACTGAATGGCTTTAGCTAATCCTACACTGAGTAACGAAATTTCCTGGG
>JAQBNX010000377.1 GCA_028288385.1 Spirosoma sp. | reverse complement strand
AAACTCCGAATCCACAACCACCCAACCTTCTTTGGTTCGGAGATAAGCAATTGTGCCACCCTTTTCCGTAAACACACCGACCGTATCGCGAACCGTCTTCATTTTATAAGGCTCATCGGCAACGAGTTGGGCAAACAGAGGATGCTTAATCAGTGCTATACCACCCAGGGCCAAAGCGGTGTTTTGAACGAAATTCCGGCGGTTCATACAGGTATTGATTGTGGGTTAAATGTTGATGGGTAGACCAGCGCCAACAAAAGTTGGTAAAGCTTTCCTTCACGCGATAAATATAGGGGCAGTAGGTATAAGAGCCCATATTTTTTTGCCCTTTTCAAAAAGGAAAGCTGTAGAAGGCGACCATAACGAAGGACCATTACCGGCTTAATCAGGCCTAAATACACACTTGCCAGAGAAATAATTTCTGGTTTATCTGTTACGTTCGTGTAAGTAGGTAAGTGGTTCCTGGCGAATGAATAAGTTAGACTATCCGTCTTGGTGGCCGATGCCTTAACGCACGCAGGTAGTTAGTAGAAACTCTCGATCTTAAGAATCTGCTGCTCTACGTCGGCTGGCACCACGCGTCGGTTGCGCCATAGGTACTGCACCGACCTGAAAGCATCGTTGAAGCCTTTTCGCACGTTAGCGTCCCGGCGACTTATCTGAAAAACATGCCATGTATGCCGCAAGGCATAATATAACGGGCGACGTAGCCAGTAGTACCAGATGGTGTCGCGGGTTGTGAGCGCAGTTCGTACGGACACGTTTCGGATACTGGAGGGATAATGCCGGGCCACCATGTCTTCGGCGTAAGCCAGACTCCAGCCTTTAGTGCGAAAATCGACCGAAAGCATGCGCTCTTCAGCCGCAATGGCAAAGCGGGAGTTGAAGCCGCCTACGTCTAAAAAAGCTTCCCGACGTACCACAACCGCACAGCAAACAAATCCTAGAATTGCTGGGCCGGGCAGGGGGTTGGGGTCGGTGATGGGGCTATCGCGCATGGCCTCACAAACGGGCTCTAAGCGTCCTCCCTGAATAAAGACTTTAGCCGCCAGCAAACCCAGATGGGGATACTGGTGGAAGTAATGAACCGCTTTGGTCAGGGAATTAGGTTCCCAATGAGAATCATCATCACAGAAAGCGACCAATGGGGTCTGAGCGGCTTTTACACCCTCATTTCGACTGGAACACGCCCGGTTCTCCGTTAAGGCCAGCACCGTAACAGAAGGAAATTCAGTCTGCACTCGCTTAACCGAGTCGTCGGTGGAGCAGTTGTCGACAACAATAATGGGCGGCTGTTCGGGTAAAGCGAGTAAATGGTTCAGCGTATTGATAAGCCCTTCAACACGGTTGCGGGTGACAATCACTACGGAGATATCGGTATTCATCGAGTACGTATAGATCGGTATATTCTACGCAAACTAAGCCTGCTGACATGCGTTCACAAAACAGCACAGCCTAGTGAGAAAATGGTCTATACTGGCCTGACCTTTCCTGGTATTGACTAAAAATTTGTGGAGGTGTGGTTAAGTGAGGGAGTAAATAGTGTTCCAACTAATTGCAGACTCTTTTCCTGAGCCTACTACACAGAAGAAATTCTGGATGATTTTATTTCCTATGTAGTAGGCTCAGAAGAGAGCTTGATTAGGGGAATGAACGGCATTCCAACCAGCAGATGATGAGCCTCAATATCCGGGGTTCTGCTTGATTTTGTCAGGGTTGATGTCAATCTGGCTCTGCGGGACAGGAAACAGGAGTTGGTTTGGGGTCAACTGCGTTTTAATACCAATGGCGGTGGCTTTTGCCTGTAACACTGGTAAGGCCCGACCCGTGCGAACCAGGTCAAACCAGCGGTGGCCCTCAAAGGCCAGTTCGACGCGCCGTTCCTGCTCGATGGCCAGCCGCATATCTGCCTGAGCAGCGACCGCTTTATCGGCTAAACCGACTCGCTTACGAACCTGATTCAGAAACGGCAGTGCTTCAGCCGTTTTGCCCGTTTCGTTCAGGGCTTCGGCATACATCAGGAGTACATCGGCGTAACGTAGTACGTACCAGTTATCATCCGAATCACCGTTAACGACTGGTGGATCGGCGTATTTTTTGATATAATAATAATCGACCTTAACCCCACTGCTGTTCACATAACTGCTTGCCAGTGAAACGTTTCGTCGGGGGTCGCCGGCTTCGTAGCTGTTGTCCAGGTCAGGTGTCGGGTGGTTGTTACCGCCCCCACCAAAAGCAATGACCGCATTGCCGGAGTTCTCAGGGGCGTAGGCATTGGCAAAGCCGCTTCCCTCACCAATATTGCCTTTCTTAAACTGCACCTCAAAGATTGACTCCCTGCTGTTTTTGTTGGCCGGTTTAAATAGATCGGCGTAGTTGGGCAGCAATAAATACGTGCCTTTGTCAATTACTTCTTTCAGCTTGGCAGCGGCATCGGCATAACGCTTTTGGGTCAGGTACACTTTCCCTAACAAACTTTTGGCGGCTCCATTCGTGGCACGTCCAATATCGGTGCACGTATACGAAACGGGAAGGGCGGCTTCGGCATCGCTCAGGTCCTTGACAATTTGAACATACACATCGGCCACCGGTGCCCGGCCATATTCGTAGCCCTGCAGCGGGTCGGTAATTTCGGTCAATACCAGCGGCACATCACCAAATACCCTGACCAGATTAAAGTACATCAGGGCCCTAAGAAATTTGGCTTCACCCACAATACGTTTTTTGAGCGTTTCGTCCATCGTGATGCCAGCCGTTCGGTCAATAATAGCATTGGTACGATAAATGCCCCGGTAGCCATCATTCCATCGGGCCAGCGTGTAGGGATTGGTGGTGCGGACGTAGAACTTGTCGAACTCGTCCTGGTCCGTC
This sequence comes from Spirosoma sp., assembly GCA_028288385.1. GTDB lineage: Bacteria > Bacteroidota > Bacteroidia > Cytophagales > Spirosomataceae > Spirosoma. The sequence goes on along the minus strand of JAQBNX010000377.1, from coordinate 2,012 downwards.
ACGGAGCCGGATAAGACGGGGGTTGTATCGTCAGACGGAATTTCGGCCACTACGTAGAGCTGACCATATTGGCCAGGAAACTGCAAGGCACCATACGCGCCGTTCAGCGCTGTCAGGACATCCGACTGGGTCTTGAAAAAGGACGTAGTACCCACCGCTGAAACCGGCGACAGGTCCAGAAACTTTTCTTTACAGGCGGTCAGGCTCAGTGTAAGCAGTCCGGCAAGAATATAGTTGGTTTTCATGATGCTCAGAAAGAAGGATTAAAAACCCAGGTTTAAGCCAAGGGTATAAGTACGGGCCAGCGGATACGAACCGTAGTCCACACCACCGGTCAGCGGCCCTTCATAGCCGCTCACCTCCGGGTTGTAAGCCAGGTATTTCGATACGGTAAGGGCGTTTTGCACACCGGCATACACGCGCAGCGTCTGCACTTTTATTCGCTGCAGCGCAGTTCGGGGCACGTTATAACCCAGCGTAATATTCCGGATGCGGAAATACGTAGCGCTCTCTACCCACCGGCTTGATACCTGGTTGTTGTTGCCCGTCGAGCGGGTGTTGGCCCGTGGCGTTTTGCCATCGCCGGGGTTTTGTTCAGAACGCCAGCGGTTCAAAACTGTCGATAGTGCGTTGGAGTTACCTTCCAGATTTTCGTAGAAGCGACGGGAAAGATTCAGAATTTGCCCTCCCTGAACGCCCTGCGCTACTATGTTCAAATCGAAACCCTTGAAGGAGAACGAGTTGGTGATACCGTAGATAAAATCGGGTTGGTTGTTGCCAATCAGCGTCCGGTCGTCGGCGGTTAATTTGCCGTCGCCGTTCACGTCCGCAAATTTAACGTCGCCGGGGCGGCTGTCTGCAAAGTGCGGATAAGCGTCCAGTTCGGACTGATTCTGAAAGATGCCCAGTTGCTGATACCCGTAGAAACTTCCCAGCGGCTGCCCAATTACAGTGATGTTGGTTTCGCCGACGCCCGTACCGCTTCGGATGGCATCGCCCGTGGGTCCAAGTGCCAGCACTTTGTTGCGATTGAAGGACAGGTTAAGGTCAGTTGTCCAGCTAAATCCGGTTCCCGCACCTTCTATGTTCCGGGTCGACAGCGCAAACTCCATTCCTTTATTTTCGACCTGACCAATGTTTCGCACGGCCGTAGAGAAGCCAGTCAGGGTTGGCACCTGCACCTGGAGTAACAGATCGGTGGTAATGCGTTTATAATAATCGGCGGTGAAAAAAATACGGTTCTGAAACAGACCCAGGTCAAGGCCGATGTCGGTTTGGCGACTCCTTTCCCAACCAAGTTGCGGATTGGCAATACTGCTCGTTGCCAATCCATTTGCCAGGGTGTTACCAAACACATAATTGTCTTTACTCAACACCCCGATAGCGGGATAGTTACTGGTAAAGGCATTGTTTCCGGATAAGCCGTAACTGGCTCTAAGTTTCAATTCCGTGATGAGCGGAATCGTTTTCATAAACGGCTCTTCGATGATGCGCCAGCCAACCGATGCCGAGGGGAACGTACCAAACCGACTGGTCTGTCCAAATCGGGAAGACCCATCCCGACGGACCGATGCGTTGAAGAGATAGCGGTCTTTGAAACTGTAAGTTACCCGGGCAAAATACGAGGCCAGTGACCACTGGTTGCGGGTGGACGTACCGCCCGTTATGGTGCCTGCGTTAACCGTCCGGACAATATCGTTCGGAAAACTATTGGCCAGAATCTGACTCTCTTCAAAGTCATTTCGTTGTGATTCCAACCCAACCAGGGCATCCAGGTGGTGCGTCGTGCCCAGATCGAGCGTATAACTCAGCGTGTGGTTGGTGACCCAGTTGATATTCTGGTTGGTGTAAGCCGAACCCGTGCTGACGTTGGGCGGCAGGAGTTGATTTAAGACGATGGCCGACGTCTGGTATTGGTTCTGCCGCAGGTAGTTCAGGTCGCCCCCAATGGTGCCCCGGTAACGCAGGCTTTTCCAGATCGACAATTCGGCATACGCATTGCCTAATAACCG
>JAQBNX010000329.1 GCA_028288385.1 Spirosoma sp. | reverse complement strand
CAGGCTCATAAACAGCATCCATTTCTCTACTGGGAGTTCCCCGAAAAAGGAGGTCAACTGGCTATTCGGATGTGAAACTGGAAAGCGGTAAAAACCAATGTGCGTGCAAATCGATCCGGGCCGTGGGAACTGTATGATCTGGGTAAAGACGTTAGCGAACGGACGAACGTAGCACTTGAGCACCCCGATCTGATTCGGCAGTTCGACGCCATCGTTGCCCGTGAGCACAAGCCCACTCATCTGAATGAGTGGGAAATCGTAAATCCAAAAACGCCGGCCCTGGTTGCCAACTAACCTCCAGACAGGTTGGTCAAGACAAAAAATCTACTTTGTTATTAAAAACAGTTGCTATGGTACGTATACCTAAACGTTTGTCTCGTCTTCTAGTAAGTGCTGTTACACTGGTTGGTTTTGGTTTGCTGATTAGTGCCTGGATTGAGAAACCAGCCCCCGCATCCACGCCTAATGTTGTCCTGTTTTTTATGGATGACCTGGGCTATGGCGATTTATCGAGTACAGGTGCTTTAGGTTATACGACGCCCAATCTGGACCGGATGGCTGCCGAAGGCACCCGCTTTACAAACTTCCTGGTGGCGCAAGCCGTTTGCAGTGCATCGCGGGCAGCTTTGCTGACGGGCTGCTACCCCAACCGGCTCGGTCTATACGGGGCGCTGGGGCCAGGATCGCCCATTGCGCTAAATCCTAAAGAGGAAACCTTAGCTGAGTTGCTGAAAGAACGCGGCTATGCTACGGGTATTTTTGGTAAATGGCACTTAGGCGATAGGCAGCCGTTTTTGCCCCTGCAACAGGGCTTTGATGAATATTATGGCGTACCGTATTCGCACGATATGTGGCCCCTGCACCCAGCCCAGGCACAAGCGAATTATCCACCGTTGCGCTGGATTGAAGGCAATGAACCGAAGCAGGAAATCAGGAACTTGGAGGATGCCGCGCAAATAACATCAACCGTCACGGAGCGCGCCGTTTCTTTCATTAGGAAGCATAAAAAGAACCCCTTTTTTCTATACGTACCCCATCCATTGCCTCATGTACCACTGGCAGCTTCGGCCCGGTTTAAAGGTAAAAGTGCGCGCGGCATATTTGGTGATGTACTGATGGAACTGGATTGGTCAGTTGGCCAGATTATGGACGAGTTGAAGCAGCAGGGTCTGGATAAGAATACGATAGTCCTGTTTATCAGCGATAACGGTCCCTGGCTGAATTATGGCGACCATGCTGGCTCGTCGGGCGGGTTTCGAGAAGGCAAGGGGACGTCCTTTGAAGGCGGTCATCGCGTACCGTTTATCGTTCGCTGGCCGGGTGTCGTTCCAGCGGGTCGGGTTAGTAATAAGTTGCTGACAGCGTTGGATATTTTGCCCACCGTAGCGAAACTCTGTGGAGCAAAACTGCCCAAACAACCCATTGATGGGATAGATTGGATCGCGTTATTAAAAGGTGATGATACGGTAACACCCCGCACCAATTTTTACTACTATTACCGGAAGAATAGTCTGGAAGCAGTGCGGCAGGGCGAGTGGAAACTGGTGTTTGAGCATCCGGGCCGTACCTATGAAGGGCTAATGCCAGGGCAGGGTGGCAAGCCAGGACCAAGCCCGGAAGATCATGCTTTTACAACAGCTCTTTATGACCTTCGACGTGATCCCGGTGAGCGCTATGATGTTCGCGAGCAGCATCCAGACGTAATGGCTAAACTGGAAAAACTGGCCGAAGAAGCCAGGGTGGATCTGGGCGATGATTTACAGAAACGCACCGGCGCGAACGTTCGCGAACCGGGCCGTGCCAGCAATGCTAACTAGGTGCGAAAGATTGATAGTGTGAGAATAGCTTACTTTTTAGTAATGTGACTATTTCGCAAAACAAAAAGCCGCGCTCCTTTTATCTGAGCGCGGCTTTTTGTTTTGCTGATTTTTCGGTACACCTATGATTGATCGCAAATCATGCCATTGGCAGCGTAATAACAAACTCGGTAAACTCCCTTTATTTCGAGTCTACCTGTAAAGTCCCACCATGACCCTTGGTCATGATATGGTAACTTAGGCTCAAGCCTAAGCCCGTACCCTCGATGACGGCTGATGACTCACCGAACTAAGCTACCCCAGGACACGTATTTTGCGTAAAAGGGCGAATTGGCACCTTCACTATGGTCTCTAGCAGTTGCTGGAACAAGCTTATTAGAGACGTGAGTGGGAATTATCATCTTGAGATGGGAGAAAATAATGCTAAGCGATAAGTACAGACACTACGGGGAGGCCTTATTAAGCCCCAACTCGCTTGGATGAAGGAAAGAGTTAAGCCAAACGGAATTAATAGACTTTTGTACACTAAAATGTACACTGAAGAAAAAAGGGTTATGATGTTAAACATCATAACCCTTTTTTCTTCAGTGGCGGTCCGGACGGGACTGCTCAAGGTAGTTGACTATCAACATATTGAGACTGTATTTTGGTAGTTGGTATCAAACGAGTAGCAAAATGTACTGAGTAGTACAATCATCCGCTATATTTATCAATCAGAAAATCGGTAATGGCTCAACCGCGTTTATTGTCAGGGAAGAATTAGTTAATGAATAGGTCAGTCAGCGTGTCAGGCACTACAACTGAATTTCAACAACAAATTGTCCGCTGTGCCAATCGCTTGAATAGAGTCAACAGTGTAAGGTGCTTCCGCTCTAGACTTTGTAGAAAAACTTTGCTCTCTAAACGACTTGTTTGATCAAGACGTAATAAGCCACCAGGCATCGGTTATCCACCGAACAACCTGAATGTGAACCTCTTTAACCAAGGACAATAAACATCGAAACGTTTGATGATTGGATAAGCCTAAATGTAACCGGATGTTTGCCGAAATCACCCATATCAACAAAGCCGGTATTCATGGCTTTCCCGAGGGGTGAATCTGATAAAAAGTACTTATCTGGATCACCAAAGTTTTCTCTACGAATTATTTCTCGCGACGCAAGAATAAAGTCACGAGTAGAAGGATCATCCTTTAAATTTAACGCTTGTTGGCGTCTATACTGCCATTGATTGAACTCTTCCTGCGGGATTAAATGCCGAAG
>JAQBNX010000647.1 GCA_028288385.1 Spirosoma sp. | reverse complement strand
ATCTGAACCATTACTGACTGGATGAGATACTTGTTACGTACTTGAGAGAGGGACCAGGAAGGTGGTCAAATTAAACAGTAATCATTCATGTGTTCATGGGACCAGGCAGAGCCTACGCGGTTGTCTCGGGTTTATTAAGTAGCTTTGTGGTCAGACAGTCAACACGTTAAGCATGCTGCTATTGAGGAAACGATTACCTTTTCTGTTTTACCTTCTGTTTTTATCGTTTCCGGTCTGGGCTCAATTAAGCGTATCATACCCACTACCGCGCATGGTTATCCAGCGCGATAAACAAAATCAGGCTCCCCTGTTCATTGCTGGCACCTATTCATTACCCGTTGATCGGGTGGAGGCCCGGATGGTTCCGCTGGCATTGACCAAGAACCAATCCAACATTGACCAGCCATCGGACTGGACGCTGGTACAGGAGCATCCGCAAAATGGACAGTTTCGAGGTGTTATAAAAGCGCAGGCAGGCTTTTTTCGGTTAGAAATCCGGGGCATTCGCGACAGTAAGGCCATTAGCACCACATCGGTTTCGCAGGTGGGCGTTGGCGAGGTGTTTTTGATAGCCGGACAGTCGAACGCCATGGGATTACCGCAACTCGGTGCCAAAGGTGCTAGTGAACGCGTGGTGTCGTTTAACGCCTGGAATCGTTTCTGGAATAAGAATGATGTACTCGAATCGTCGGACCGTCCTTTTCCTCAACCAACATTTTCCCCCCTGGCAGCCACGAATCTAATTTTTCCAACGGGTGAAACGGCCTGGTGCTGGGGAGAGTTAGGCGATCACCTGGCCGACCGTTACAACGTGCCGGTGGCTTTTTTTAACGTAGCTATTCCCGCGACGGTAGCCGAAAACTGGAGCAGTACAGCAAACGGAAAGCCTACCATCAACATTTTTAACAGTAAACCCTGGCCCTTTCTACAGCCTTACAGCAATCTGCGCAATGCGCTTCAGTACTACCACAACCTCTTTGGCATCCGGGCGGTGCTGTGGCACCACGGCGAATCAGACGCCGTACCCCTCCGTACTACCCAGGCCGACTACCGCCGGTATGTCCAGGATGTTATTAACCATAGCCGAGCTGATTTTGGCCGAAATATGACGTGGGTAGTGGCTCAGACGTCTATTTCACCTGCTGGCCCTACCCCCAGCTCAGCTATTGTAAACGCTCAGGCTGAATTGGCGCAGCTGCCCGGAAACAACGTATGGCCTGGTCCTAACACAGATATTATCCAGTCGCCCCGACCCGAACACGGCCATTTTGAGAACATAAATGGGGGAATTCAGGGCATTTCACAATTTGCCAGCGCCTGGAATCAGAACCTGACCGATGCTTTTTTTGATCAGTCGCAGCCTCAGCAGCCTCAGCAGTTTATCCAGACCGGGCTGGTGCCTGCTGAAGTTCCCGCTGGTTCGAATATTGGTGTCCCGTTTGAAACAATTAATTTATCCACTCCAACACCTGTGGCAGTGCAACTGCTCAACGAGCAGGGTTGGTTTGTGTCGGACGTAGGAAAAGGGTGGAGCAACGCCCCATTGAGGGCTAAACTTCCCGATACGCTGTCGACGGGAACGTATCGGCTACGCGTAGTGACAACCCAACCGGTACTGGCGGGGGTGCCATCCCTCCCCTTTCGGGTAACAGCAACGGGACGCGACATCCGCCCCTTTCTCGACGTACAGAGCGAACGAACTGATTCTACTGTTCGGGTATACTGGCTATCGGCGCAAGAACCCATAAACTCCCGTTTCAGCATCGAACGTCGTGATGAGACCGGCAATTTTCAGGTTGTTGGCAATCTGGTAGCTCCTACCGACGGTCAGCTAACGCACTTGTATTCATTCACGGACCCCATTGCTCGCTCGGCCGAAAACCTGTACCGAATTCGTCTGGAATCGCCCAATGCCCGCGATCAGTTCAGCAATAACCTGGTGCTGGGCACGTCGGTTGAACCTAACATGGGGCTTGTTGTCTATCCTAACCCGAATGATGGTCGGATGCTGACGCTACGTTTACCCGGCAGCGGTGTCTGGACCTGCGAATTATGGGACCTGGCGGGGCGGTTGGTTTGGCAACAGGCCATTTCGGCTAAAGCGAACCAGCCTCTGACTACCTCCCTGCCCACTACGCTGTCTGATGGTTTGCACACCCTGCGTGTTCGACGCGATGGCCAACAACAAAGCCAGCGGCTGCTTATCAAAAAGGAATGAATCAATTTATGCGGATTAGATTATAGCTGCTACCTAATACTCCTACAGGAAGAAAGCGTCAGATGAATCTTCAACTGAAGATTTATCTGACGCTTTTGCTTTGAAAATTATCTTTACTTCTTTGTAACCTCAATCGAAATCCGGCGATTTTGTGCCCGTCCTGCTTCTGTATCGTTGCTGGCAACCGGGTTTTCCTGTCCATAACCTTCGGCATCCAGGCGATCCTCATCAATGCCTAGTTGAACAAGTCCCGCCTTAACCGCCTGTGCCCGGTCATCAGATAGCTTCCGGTTAGCGTCGGCATTGCCTGTATTGTCCGTGTGTCCACCCAATTTGATATGCATATTCGGGTAGGCTTTCAGGATCTCGGCAATGTTTTTCAACTGCTCCTGCGATTCAGACTTTAGGGTTGCACTGTTTGTTTCGAAGGTCAGCCGGTCGAAGTTAAATCCGGTTTGTTTATCAGTATCATTGGCCTTCTCGCCCCGAACAAAACGCAGCAGCTTACGTTCGACGCCCAATTCAGGCAGGTTCAGTTCAACACCGCTCGTCAGTTTCTCGGGACGGAATTCGCCCAGGCCCTGGTTGGGCGTACTAACATTTTTGTTATCGGCTGCGGTGGACTCTTCCAGCGGCACCTCAGTACCAGCCGCATGCTTGCCTTCGCGGTTATAGCCAGGGGTTTCTGACGACTTCACGGCAATGTAAGGCGCAATAACCAGAGACACAATGGACATCAGCTTAATCAGGATGTTCATCGATGGGCCGGATGTATCTTTGAACGGATCGCCAACGGTATCGCCCGTAACAGACGCTTTATGTGGTTCCGATTTTTTATAGAACATCTCACCGTTGATCAAGACACCCTTCTCGAACGACTTCTTGGCATTGTCCCAGGCACCACCCGCGTTGTTCATAAAAATACCCATCAGAACACCCGAAACCGTGACGCCTGCCAGCAAACCGCCGAGCACTTCAGGACCAAAAATGATGCCTACAAGTACGGGCACAGTCAGTGCAATGGCACCCGGGAGCACCATCTCCCGGATAGAAGCCTGCGTTGAAATAGCTACGCACTTTTCGTATTCCGGCTTACCCGTTCCTTCCATAATGCCCGGAATCTCGCGGAACTGGCGACGAACTTCTTCCACCATCGCCATAGCGGCCCGGCCCACGGCCGCAATAGCCAGCGACGAGAAAATGTAGGGAATCATACCGCCCACAAACAACCCGGCCAGGACGTCGGCTTTGTAAATGTCGATGGCCGAAATACCCGACAATCCGACAAAAGCGGCAAACAGAGCCAGGGCAGTCAAAGCAGCCGAGGCAATAGCGAAGCCTTTGCCACTCGCAGCGGTTGTGTTCCCAACGGCATCAAGAATGTCTGTGCGACCACGTACTTCTTCGGGCAGGTAGCTCATCTCTGCAATACCACCGGCGTTATCGGCAATAGGACCAAACGCATCAATGGCTAACTGCATGGCCGTAGTAGCCATCATACCAGCCGCCGAAATAGCCACACCGTATAAGCCAGCAAAATGATAGGACGTGTAGATGCCAGCCGCCAGTACCAGAATGGGCAACACGGTCGACTCCATACCAACTGACAGACCGCCAATGATGTTGGTTGCTGCGCCCGTTGCCGACTGCCGGATGATGGACAAGACAGGCCGACGACCCATAGCCGTATAATATTCGGTGATAATACTCATTAGCGCTCCCACCACCAGACCCGTAACAATAGCAAAGAATACGTCCATCCGGGTAAACTCAACACCCCGAATCTGCATCGTTACTGCAGGCAGCATGGCGTTGACCAAAAAGTAGGATGCGACCAACGTAATGCCAATGGATGCCCAGTTGCCAAGGTTCAGCGCACCCTGCACATTGCCGTTGTCATCTTTAACGCGCACTAA
>JAQBNX010000818.1 GCA_028288385.1 Spirosoma sp. | reverse complement strand
ACCACTCGGTTCCGACGGCGACGGCGTTCGAGATGTCCACTCCGTCTGGCATCACCGAGGCGAGAAACCCTTGCCGGTGCAGCTTAACGATCTGGGATGCGAGGGTGCTGACCGAGACCTTCAGAGGGCAGAAGATGAGGACTGTCTGACCTTCCTCGACCAGGCGCCAGGCGGTCGCGAGGGTCATCTCCTTCTGGTCGTGCGGGAACGCGTTCCTGCGGCCCCCGGTCGGCGTCCGTTGCTCGAAGTACCGGGGGATGAACGGCTGATCGTCGCCGACGGTGACACTCAGTCGGGCGTACCCCGCATCGCGCCACTCGACGAGGCCGAACTGTTGGCGGGTTGGGCGCCAGTTCTCCCGGTGCAGTCCGTCATCGCCCTCGTCGGTGATCCAATCGACGAAGTCGTCGAGCTGTTCGTTTTCAGGGAAAACCGCTGAGAGGCAGACGATCCGGCGGGTGTCCGCATCTGCGCGCCGAAGGAGACGTTGGATCTGAGCTTCGTAGCGAACCTCGCGTTCCTCGGCGCCGATCATGTGCCCCTCGTCGAGGATGATGACGCCGACGTCGTCCAACACGGTCGGTTCGGACCGTATGGCGAAGTCGAGCTTCTCTGGCGTCGCGACCACGATGTCGCTCTCGCGCAGCGCATCCTCGTCGAGGCCGTTGGCTCCCATGCTCCCGTAAAGCGATGACACCTTCATCCCGAGCGGGGCGAAGGTGTCCTCCAAGATCCGTTCGGTCTGTGCCGACAACGCCCGCAGCGGGCTGACGTAGACGGCTCGGCGCTTCTGTGCGAGGCATCGAAGGATGCACAGTTCCGCGATTCTGGTCTTGCCCGCACTCGTGGGGAGCGACACAACAAGGTCGTCGGTGCTCGCGAAGATCCGATCAACGACGTGGAGTTGGGATGGCCATAAATCGATCTCGGAGCGGTCGCGGGCCATGAGCGCCGCGACGTAGGTCCGCCGCAGCCGTTGCCACAAGCTCTCAGTGCCAACCGCCGTGCCCTTCGCCGAACTACCGCCGGCTTGTTCCTCCGATCCGGGCTCCCTGTCGTCCGGCTCGTCTGACTCCGCCTCGGTGTCATCGGTGTCGTCGTCACCAGGTGGATCGATAGGGAGGTTGGCCCGAATGCTGGTCTCGTCAAGATCAACAATCATGTGTCGGGTCAGCCTGAAAACCCACCACGGACCCGGCGCGGCGATGTCGCTGCAGGCGTCCTCGCCCAGCCGCAGCTCGGCGATCGACGCCGCAAGAAGTGTGGTGCGGCCGAACGCGATCGCGAACATAGCCGCCGAGACCGATGACAGGTAGTGCTCGCTCAACAGCAGCGTGATGGGGCCGAGGTCGTCCAGAACCTCCGGATCCTGATCTGGGTCGAACGCAGGGTCGGCATCGGTCGGCACGTCTCCGTCTTCGCGGTCGTCCACGTGGTCGTCGGTTCGCGAGAAAGCGGCGGTCAGCGCGCCGTCACTTAGTTCTGGCGAGGACCGAAGCCGCAAGGTGCGCTTCTCGATGCCATCAAGGTCACGCATGACCAGATCGGCGAGGGTGAGCTCCATCGGCGAGAGCCGACCGCTCGTCCGGCTCGCTTCGACCAGTGAGAACGCCCGAGCGGCATACCCGGCCATGTGGCTGGCAGCGCCGGCGATGAGGCGGTGAAACGCGAGTTCGGGCGTGTCGGGGTCTGCGTTGCGGGTAGCTGCTTCCAGCGCGTAGGAGGCCTGCAGGAACGCGTTGTGGCTGGTCTCGAGCTGATCGGGGATGGTGTTGTCGTCCGGGTCGCTCGGAATCGTCGCCCTAACGCGACCAGGTCCCGTGGAGTCGGCGGGGGTGTCCCCTTGGCCGCTGGCCGCAGTTGCTTGGGTGTAAGCCTCGAGGATCTGCAGCGCGGTGCTCATTAACGAGTAGCCGTAGTTGAGGAGGTCCTGGTCGAGGTAGGTGCTGAAGTTCTGGGAGTCGTCGGGGAGCGCCCCGTCGCGGCGGATCATCGACTGTGCTTGGCCTCGGGCCAGGAGCCTGTTGCGGAACCCGGCCTCGGTAGCCTGCGCTAGCTGGTCTGCGAGGTGGGACGCGTCACGGGGCATGCTTTATCACCTGACCGTAGCTTTCTGCGATGAAGGCCTTGTGGGCTCCGACGCGAACCGTCACGGTCGTCTGCTTCACCTTTCCCGAGTACGCCTTGAGATCGTCGCGTATCACGTCGCCGATCTTGCTGTCGTTCTCGGTGAAGATGAACATGACGTGGGCGAGCTGCCCGGATCGGAGCCCGTCGTCCAGCAGCACGATGTTGATAGCTCGGCCCAGATCCTCGTCAGTCTCGAGGAGGCGCTCGGCGAACTGGGCTAGCGAATGCGGGGAGGCCAAGTCACCGTTCCGGAGAAGTCCTTCTCGCGCCTGCTTGATCAAGGACTTCGGTGCTTTGATCGTGCTCTTGGCCTCGACCTTGACGAACTCCACCTTCTTGCCCTTCATGCGTGCGCCGAGGACATCGTCGCCTCGAAGGGCCCACTCTTGGTGGTCGCGCTGGATCAGGCGGCTCGGACCGGTCCTGTACCCAAGCGTTGTTTTCACGTACTCCGTGCCGAGGATCTCGCCCATGTCGCCCGAGCGGCCGGTCTTGGTCCTGGGGGTCTTGTCGCTAAGCAGCTTCGCGACACCCTTCTTCCCGCGAAGCTCGGCGACCAACTCGAGGTTCTTCGTCGTGGCATACGTCTGCGGGAGGAGCGCCACGACTGCAGCGACGCCGACCGCGTCATCATTCGAGGCGAACACGCGGGCCGTGTGACCTCCGACCGATTTGTCAGTCGGAGGGTCGCACCAGGGGCTGAAGAAGTCGGTCATTGTGGGTGTTCCTTCACTGGGATGGCGGGCCGCGCTGAGCCCGCTAGCTACCTGTGGGTCCTGGAAGACGGAGCACGTTGGACGGCAGGTCGTCGTCTGCCGGGGGGTCAACCGCAGGCCCGACCCACAGCCGGATCAGGTCGGCGCTGACACCGGTGATGTGCGAGGCCTTCATCGCGTAGGCACGTCCATGGGCGCGCTGCAGCGCCTGCCCGAGCAGAACGGGGACCTCGTCGATGACGTTGACCGGCTCCTTTGTGCGCCACCCGTGGGAGGACCACTGAATGTAGAGGCTCCGGGCCCGCTTGCTGGTGAGCAGACCGAGGTCCTCGCCGCGCTTGATCAGTACATCGACGCCCATCCCGTACTTCATCTTCAACTTCAGGTACCCCTGCAGCGTCAGAGACTCGCTGATCTCGTGCAGCGCCACCTCGGCGGGAAGCATCAGTGCCCGCGCGAATCGGTCAGCGGCACGCTCCCTCGGGTCGCGGACTTTCGTCGGCGCGACGTCGAGACCCTGGTGGGCAATGATGTGGAACAACTCGTGGGCGATCGTGTGCCGCTTCTTCGCCGGCGCCAGCGTCGCGGCCAGACCGATCAACGGCCGCGTCGACCACGGGCTCGGCCTTGAGGCGCCGGCGTGGGCGCTGTCGTCCGCGTCGTCGGGATCAAGCCGGTGAACCACAGTGACGCCGAGACGTTCGACGGTCCGCGTCATGTTCTCGATCGGCTGAGTCGCCAACAGCCCGGCGGCGTTGCGCACGGCCGTTGCAATCTCCTCGGGATCGCCGTCGTAGTCCGGGGCGTGCGGCAGGGAGACCTCACGCCACCCGGAGAGCTGCGAGGCGTGCCGTGCCAGCCGCGCAGCCTCGTTGTAGAGCTCGATGACCCGGTCCTCGTCGCGCTTCCGTGCGGCCGAGGTCTTCTTGAACGTCACCGGGCCGATGTCGGCCGGGTCGGGGCGCACCTTGAAGAACGTCAGAGGCACTCGGTACCTCTCGGCCGCTGCCGCGGCGAGGGAGTCGGGGAACTTCTTGTTGCCCTTTGTCACCGCCGCCAGAAAGCTGGCGGAGACCCCAAGGTTGACCGCGAGTTCGTCTTGCGTGATGCCCTGCAGGTTGCGCAGAGCGGCCAGTCGCTGGCCGAGATACGCCTCACTACTCACCGGTGTCGTCCTCCTCGGCCTCAAGGTCGATCTCATCGAAGATGTTGCCTAGGTCCGCGCTACCGGCGAACTCCTGCTTATCGAAGATCTCCCCGCCCGGGAGCAGGTCGATCGACAGGTCGGTCGGCACGGCGCGACCGTATACGCCCGGTGCGATCGGGTGCGCGACGCGCAGGGTGAACCCGTCCTCGACCTCCTCGCCAATCAAGTCCCAGGCCAGGACCAGGTTGATCGTTGCCGGAGGCGCGACCGCGAACTGCGGGCCTAGGTCGAAGGTGGGGTTCGCGTAGAACTTGCGGCCGGCGTGCGTGTGGCCGGCGGGACGGATTCCCCCCGGGTAGCTCCGACGCCGCTCCTTGGCGAACTTCTGCTCGATGCCGAGCGCGCGGTTCACGAAGTGGAGCTGCTCCATCAGCTTTGGGTCGCCGGCGACCTCCCAGCCCTCCGGCAGCGTCCTCTCGTTAAGGATGCCGCGTATGTCCGCGCGCAGCAGCAGCGGGAGGAGCACGGGGTGCTCCTTGCGGTTGATCCCGATGAGTCGCTTGGAGGATCTGGTGAGCCCGTCCGCGACAATCTCGTGGAGGCTGGGAGCGAGGCGACGGGCCTCGACTCGAATCAGCGCGCGGACGTCGTCGTTGCTGCCGTCGTCGAACGCGATCGCGGTGGAGGTCAAGATCAGCTCCCATGCCTTCTAGGGGTTCAGAATTCACCTTAACTACTAAGGCTGAATCTGAACCTACACCTAGTGACCGACAACGTTGCGGGCTCAGTCTCGGCGTGTCGCAGAGCGGTCAACAACTCCGGCGTGGCGCACGACCTCCTCGGCAACGCGACCTTGAGCCACAACGACTGGAGAGCCACCGTATGGTCGCAGGCCGACCGCTCGTGCCGCGGACATGGCAGCGCGCGGAGACCGCTCATGCCGTTTGAAGTGCCTCATTCCACCGCGTTTACGCGCTCGTGCTCGCCTTGCTCCAGGGCGGCACTTGAATCCCTGGAGCCGAGGTTAGGTGCCATCGCCTGCAGGAGGCGCATAGATACGCACCCCTGGGTCCCGAGACTTCTCGCCGCACGTTCTTCTTTGCGATCGCGTGCAACGCGACTACAGCTGCGGTCCGACTGGCATAGCGGACCTTCGTGCAAGTGGGCATTGAGACGTCCTCGTTCGGACGCCCGACCGGCTCATATCCGGCCCAGTGCCTGGATTCACGCCTCAGGGCGATTTGTCCGGCTTGTGAGCGCGAAGGCTCGTGTGGGGTAGAACCTAACGGCTCGGTGAGACTGCGTCTATCCGCCGCGTGGGTGCTCCGCCTCCAGTGGCTCTACGGTGGCTCTCAGAGGTCTCGTCGCATGGGCGGCGGGTGAGGCGAGCGAATTCGACTTCGCCGCGGAGCCGCCCATGTCGGACCAACAGCCCGAGAACGTTCTAGTTGCTCTGCGGACCGTGCAACCGCGCCAAGGGTGCGTCGCACGTCGCGACGGATCTAGGCACAAGGTCCGGACGAGGACGCGGCGATACGCTCCTTGTTCTGCGGTGCCCGACGATGCAAACATGGCGGCATGGGTGACCTCTCGTCGCGCTCCGACGCGGAACTCGAAGCGGAGCGCGAAGCGCTGCGTCTGCAATACGTGGACTGCCAGGACATCGATGAGGCGTCGCGGCTATACGACGAACTCCACGACTACGACGTCGAGATGACGAACCGCGCGAACGAAGCCTACGCACGCGAGAACCCGGACCCGCCGCCGACTCGGCACCGCGAGCACGGGTGGTACCTGCCGAACGACGAATAGCCGCTGGTGGTCTGGCAGAGCCAGATCTCGCCCGTTCTGACCTAGCGCGGCCGCGGACCG
>JAQBNX010000266.1 GCA_028288385.1 Spirosoma sp. | reverse complement strand
GGTTAGTGGTCTTTCTCTTGCTGGCATTCTCCGCAGCCAGCATACTGGCTCAGTCTACCCCGCCCAAAACCCGGCTACTCGTGCTGACCGACATTGAAAATGAACCCGACGATTCGCAGTCGCTGGTTCGGTTGCTTACCTATGCCAATCAGTTCGACATTGAAGGGCTCATTGCCACGACATCCATTCACCTGCAGAAACGCGTGGCTCCTGAAACCATTCATCGAATTGTAGATGCTTATGGGAAGGCGCAGCCAAATCTGCTGAAACATGAACCGGGCTATCCGACTGCGCAGGCCCTGAAAACGGTTATCAAAAAAGGATTGCCCGTGTATGGCATGGGCGGTGTGGGCGAGGGCAAAGACTCGGAAGGCTCGGCCTGGATTATCCGGCAGTTGGAAAAACCCGACCGCACCGGCGGACCGGACCGCCCGCTGTGGGTGTCGGTCTGGGGAGGAGTCAATACGTTAGCACAGGCCCTCCGGACCATTCAGAAAACCCGCACCCCCGAGCAGGCCGAGCAACTGTACCGCAAACTGCGGGTGTATACCATTTCAGATCAGGACGATAGTGGCCCCTGGATTCGGAAGACCTTCCCGACTGTATTTTATGTAGTTAGTCCGGGGTATGGCTATGAATTCGCCACCTGGCGTGGTATAAACACCAGCGAACCGGGTACGCACCCGGAATATGCCAGCGATGCCTGGCTGGCCGAACACATTCAGCAAGGGCATGGTCCGCTGGGGGCCATGTACCCCGACGTGGCTTTTGGCATGGAGGGCGATACACCATCCTATCTGGGATTGATTCCGAATGGCCTGAACGCTCCCAACCACCCCGATTGGGGCGGCTGGGGTGGTCGTTACGTCCTGCAACAGCCTACGCTTGTTGCCAGCCGGAATAAGCCCGCCAGTGCACCGCCCGAAACGCCCGAAACACGCCCCATCTGGACGAATGCGGCTGACTCGGTCCTGACGCCAACACGCTTTATGGCCCAGCCCCAGACCAAAGAGCCCAGTGCCCTAAAGAGCCTACAGGCCACCATCTGGCGGTGGCGCACGGAGTTTCAGAACGATTTTGCCGCCCGGATGGACTGGTGTACAAAATCGTATAAGGAAGCTAACCACCCACCCGTTCCCCGCCTGTCGCATCCCGAAAACCTGACCGTCAAATCAGGTGAGATGTTTTACCTGCGGGCCTCCGACTCTACCGACCCCGACGGCGATTCGATGAGTTTTCGCTGGATGCAATATCCTGAAGCGGGTACGTATCAGGGCGTAGTCAGGTACGAAAATTTTGTCTCGAACATTTACGAAGCCCGACCCATTGCCCCAGTGGTGACGACCCCGCAAACGATTCATTTTATTCTGAAAGTTACCGACAAAGGTAGTCCCGCCCTCACTCGCTATAAACGGGTCATTGTACACGTAACGCCCTAGGCTCAGCTAATGAAACGCTACGTCATATACCTTATTTGCCTGATGCTGGCGGTTGGCTGTACCCAACGGCAGGATGGTAGTAAACCTAAAAAAGTCGCTGTGATTGTTTCCACGCTGAACAATCCCTGGTTTGTGGTGCTGGCCCAAACCGCAGCGGCCGAAGCTAAGGCGTTAGGGTATGAGGCTAAAATTTTCGATTCTCAGAACAATACATCGCTGGAAGCCGACCACTTTGAGAACGCCATTGTGTCGGGCTTTGACGCCATCTTGCTGAATCCGACCGACTCCGACGGCTCGATTGTGAACGTAACGAAAGCCAAAGAGGCCCGTATTCCGGTGTTCTGCATGGATCGCGAAGTGAACGCGTCAGGCAAAGCTACGTCGCAGATTTTATCCGACAACTACTCCGGCTGTGTGGCCATTGGCCAAAAATTTGTGCAGGACCTCAACAAGAAAGGTATCTATGTCGAGATTCTGGGACTCATGGGCGACAATAACACCTGGAACCGCTCGAAGGGCTTTCATAGTGTCGTGGACCGGTATCCAGGCTTAAAGATAGTGGCGCAGCAGAGTGCCGACTTTGACCGCAACAAGGCGATGGATGTCCTGGAGTCCATGCTTCAGGCCCACCCCGACATTGACGCGGTGTTTTGCGGCAACGATGCCATGGCCATGGGTGCCTACCAGGCGTTGGTGGCCGCCGGAAAAGCAAAGGACGTGGGCGTATACGGGTTCGATGGGGCCGATGACGTAATGAATTCCATTCGGGATAAAAAGATCAGGGCGACGGGTTTACAATCGCCCCAAACCATGGCAAAAACGGCCGCTCAGTTTGCTGATGCTTATTTTAAGGGCAAACGCGACTTCGCTCAGCGCGTCCCGGTCGCCGTGGAACTGGTTACTCAAAACAATATTGACGACTACGCCCCCGCCCAACAATGAACAAATTGGTAAAATACACCCTCTCGTTGGTTGGGTTAGGGCTGGTGGGCTACAACTCGGTGTATGTCAAAAAACTCGACGACGTCAAAGCCGCTGGTATCGCCGGAAACAGCAAGTTTGATGCTGGCCGGTACGCCCAAACCTTCTGGACAACCAAATTAGTCCCTACGGCCCCGACAGCCGCAACGGATCTGGCCCTCCTGCTGCCGCTATTGAAAACGGATAAAGAGAAAGCCTTTACTACCTATTCGCAGGGGCTGGGCATTGGTAATATCCGCTATTTTCTGGTGAGGGGAGAAGGTAGGGTTACGGGCGTTGGTGAGAATGACGTAATGGTTTCGCTGCCCACGGGTGAAACCGTGCACCTGGCTACCGAATACATCTTCGGCAATGCCGCGCGCGATGCCTCCGGCCTTATCCGCATCACCGAGTTCGAGACGACAACCGACCTGAACAACGTATCGGAGCAGTTAAACGACATCATACGTAAACAGGTCATTCCTTCCTTAAAGACGATGGCGAAACCGGGAAATCGCCTGCGTTTTGTGGGTGCCATGGAGTTGAACCGGGCGCACACCCACCTGGATTCCCTGACCTTGATTCCCCTCGCTGTTCACTAACCCGTTCTCGACCCCACCATGTTAGTAGCCAATCAGATAACGAAGCGATTTACGGGCCTAACGGCACTGGACGGGGTATGTCTGGAATTCCCGGCGGGTATGGTAACGGCGGTCATTGGCGAGAACGGCGCGGGTAAATCGACCCTGATGAAAATCCTTTCGGGGGTGTATGATGAGTATGAAGGACAGATTTACTTTAATGGAAAGCCGGTTCGCTTTGCCTCCATCCGCGAAGCGCAGGCCTGTGGCATCGCCATCATCCATCAGGAACTGGCCCTGATTCCCCACCTGAGCATCAGCGAGAATATTTTTCTGGGCCGTGAACTGACCACCCGCTGGGGAACACTCGACCGCAAAGCCATGCGACAACGTACCCAGCAGGTACTTGATGAACTGAAGCTGGCTCTTAACCCTGATACGCTCGTTACCGCACTGAAAGTGGGTCAGCAACAGGTGATCGAGATTGCCAAAGCCTTACTGGAGGATTCGGAAGTTATTATCATGGATGAACCCACCTCGGCTATTAGTGAAAGCGAAGTCTCTGTTTTGTTTCGGATTATCAACGAGTTGCGCCAGAAGGGGAAAGCCATTGTGTACATCTCTCACAAACTGGATGAGTTGTTCACCATTGCCGACCGCTACGTAGTGCTACGGGATGGTAAATCCGTCGAAACAGGCCTGATGCAGGGCATGAGCCACGACCGGCTCATCCGGGCTATGGTGGGTCGTGATCTCCAGATTGCCCGGCGGAAAGCAGGCGATGGGTTCTATCCGCCCCTGCTCTCCGCTGAGAACATTTGCCTGAGCCACCCCGTCCGGACGGGCGACTTCCAGGTGAAAAATATCTCCTTTACCGTTGGGCGAGGGGAGGTAGTAGGTGTATTTGGGTTAATTGGCGCGGGGCGGACCGAACTGCTCGAAACCCTGTTCGGCCTCTATCCCAAACGTAGCCGTGGTACCCTGCAAATCGACGGCCAGCTGGTGCCCTTCCAGGCGCCTATTCGGGCTATACAGGCGGGATTGGCCCTGGTTCCCGAAGACCGCAAGCGCGACGGGCTGGTGTTAGGGCTCGATGTGCAGACAAACATTAGCTTAACAGCCCTGAGTGCTATCGAGCGGTCGGGTATGCTCAGTAAAGCTAAAGAGTCGACGCTGGCCAAGCATTACATTACGGAGCTAGGCATCAAAACGCCCTCGGAGAAACAAGCGGTCATCAACCTGAGCGGGGGCAACCAGCAGAAGGTTGTGCTCTCGAAATGGCTGGCGACGAATCCTAGGCTGCTCATGCTGGATGAACCCACACGGGGGATCGACATCAACGCCAAAAATGAAATTTATAAGCTGATTGACCAACTGGCCGCCAAAGGGATGGGCCTGCTGGTGGTCTCCTCGGAGATTCCCGAGCTACTGGCTATTGCCGACCGGATTCTGGTCATGAGTGAAGGCGTGCTGACGGCTGAACTAGCCATTGACGAAGCCACCGAGGACGCCATTTTGAAAGCCGCCATTCCTAAAGCCATCTAACCCTAAATTTATGCAGCTCTCCCTGCCAACGTACCGGCCTGTGCTAACCCGCTTTCAATCCTTGATTGCGCTCTTTGTGCTTTGTCTGGGTATCAGCCTGCTGTCGGATAAATTCCTGACGGTGGCTAACTTCTGGAACGTATTACGGCAGATCTCGGTCAACGTCTGCATTTCAACCGGTATGACGCTGGTGATCTTAACCGCCGGTATCGACCTATCGATTGGCTCGGTGCTGGCCCTGTCGGGAGCCATTACTGCCGGACTGCTGCGGAATGGCATTCAGTTGCCAGCCGCGAATCTGTATATCGGGTTCACCCTGCTGGGAGCGATGCTGGCCGGTTTAGGGACGGGTTCTGCCCTGGGATGGTTCAACGGCTGGGCCATCACCCGCTTCAAGTTGCCCCCTTTTGTGGCTACGTTGGCCATGCTCACCATTGCCCGTGGCCTGACGATGCTCTGGACCGAAGGCTTCCCCATTACCGGCCTGGGCGATTCCTTTACGTACCTCGGAACGGGCTGGCTGCTCGGTATTCCCGTGCCCGTCTGGCTATCGGTTATTGTCGTAACGGTTGCCGTCTTTATGACTAACAAAACCCGCCTGGGCCGCTATATATACGCCATTGGCGGCAGTGAATCGGCGGCCCGACTGTCTGGCGTCAACATCGACCGAATCAAAATTGCCGTCTACACTATTGCCGGTGCCCTGGCGGCAGTAGGTGGCTTGCTGGTGACATCCCGACTCGATTCGGCTCAACCTAATGCGGGAGTGAGTTATGAACTGGATTCGATTGCTGCGGTTGTGATTGGCGGTACGTCGCTGTCGGGAGGCCGGGGCAACATTCTGGGTACGGTGCAGGGGGCCATCATCATTGGTGTATTGAACAACGGGCTCGTGCTGTTGAATGTCTCCCCGTTCTGGCAGCAGGTAGTGAAAGGATTGGTAATTCTGCTGGCCGTAATTATTGACAAATCGAATGCAAAAACCGAGTAATGCTTGATGGAACAAAATTATATTCTGGCCATCGATCAGGGCACCAGCAGTACCAAAACGCTTATTTTCGATGAAGCGGGCCAGGTGGTTGCCCGTGCGTCGGAACCCCTGAAAACGCATTATTCCGGTGATGGCTACGTAGAGCAGCAACCGGAAGAAATATACGGAAATGTCCTGACTTCCGTGGGCAAGTGCCTGGGTGACTTTGCCGCTGTGGGTGGTGATCGGCACCAAATAGCCGTTGCGGGTATTTCTAACCAGCGTGAAACGTTTGTGGTCTGGAATGAAGTAGGGGAGCCGCTCTACAATGCCATCGTCTGGCAGTGCAAACGGTCCATCGCCATTTGCGAACGGCTGAAAGCCGAGGGGCTGGAACCACTGATTCGTCAGAAGACGGGCTTGTTCGTCGACCCCTATTTTTCCGGCACCAAGCTTATCTGGCTGGCCGAAAACGTGCCAAAAGTACAGCAGGCGATTCAGGTCGGCAACGCCTTTTTTGGCACCATAGATACCTGGCTGTTGTTCAAACTGACCCATGGTGCCTGCTATTTCACCGATTACACCAATGCCTCCCGCACCCTGTTTTTTAACCTGGAAACTCTCAACTGGGATTCCGAATTGATAAACAGATTTGGTTTGTCGGGGCTAAATCTGCCTGAGTTAAAGCCATCAGCCGCTTACTACAGCGAATCAAATTTCAACGGCCTCCTCGACCATCCCATTCAACTAACTGCCATGATTGGCGACTCGCACGCGGCTGCTTTCGGAGAGGGCTGTTTTTCAACGGGCAAGGCCAAAGCTACCCTGGGCACTGGCTGTTCCATGCTCATGAACATTGGCCCGGCCCTGAAAGAATCTAGTCACGGCATGGTGTCAACGATTTGCTGGAGTACGGACGAAGGGGCGGGCCGCAACTCAGTTCATTACGCGCTGGAGGGTGTTATTGTCACCTGCGGAGCCACTGTCGAATGGTTGAAAAACAGCCTGGGATTATTCGCCGAAAGCCGGGACACTGAAGCGATGGCCCTATCTGTACCCGACAATGGGGGTGTTTATCTGGTGCCGGCGTTTAGCGGACTGGGTGCCCCGCACTGGCAGATGGAGCGCAAAGCATCCATTTTGGGTCTTACATTCTCAACGAAGAAAGAGCATATTATCAGGGCTGCGCTCGAATCTATTGCGTATCAGATCTACGAAGTGGTGGTTGCGATGGAAAAGGATACGGGCATCCTCCTGACCGAGTTAATGGTCAACGGAGGCCTTACGTCAAACGGGTTTGTGCTGCAATTTCTGGCCGATCTATTGGGCAAACCCATCATCAATAAAGCAATGCCGGATGTATCAGCGTTAGGTGCAGCTAATCTCGCTGGTTTTCAGGCAGGCATTTATCCTGATTTAGCACATTTGGAGCAACTGGTCCAAAACCGTCAGGTCATAATGCCGGGGGAGGGTACTACGCAGGCCATAGCTGGTTATAAAGGCTGGCTCAACGCCATCCATTGCCTCTCCTGAATACCCATAACCGTCATTGAAAATCATGTCAATGAACGCCTTTTTACCAAGAGGCTTTTGGCGTATCTTATTCCTGGGCGGTAAAGAATTAAAAGGCTGACGTTGCAAGCTCTTTTAAATAATCATCAACAAACCTGTTAGCTGTTTGTATGTTGATAGTAAGTTATTATTATAAGGTGCTGAAAAAACGGGGTGTTTATCCTGTATACTGTTAACAATGAAAATGCCGCGTCCTGCTTATGCTGACGCGGCATTTCGATGTAGATTAATGATGGGTAATAATCATCCCATGTTATCTACTTACTTTGTTTAGGTTAAGAAATAAAAAATGTCACTACTATCCGCTTTAGTTTTTTATGGAAATAGGAATGTCCAGGTTTTCCCATTTTAAGGATATGCCTTTAGGGTTCACTTCATACAGTAACTTCTCGTTCATCGTTGAAGATTTAACAGGTTTTGCCGAAACGGTGAGCACGTCATTAGCCCGATCCAGGTTTGCATCACCCCCACGTTTGATGCCCCACTGGCCGGTTTGTGAGTTGAAAATGATTTGCCATTCCTTTTCGCCAGGCATCGCGAACAACGTATATTTTCCGGCGGGCAGGGCTTTTCCTTCTACCTTAATCGCTTTGTCGGTTTCAAAAATAGTGGCTTCGTTGGCGCCCGCCCGCCAGACTTTTCCATAAGGCACTAACTCTCCCCAGATGGTTCGCCCCTTTACGGAAGGGCTGTTGTAAGTGATCGTAATGTTAGCATCGCCAATTTTGCCTGATGCTGTTGCCGGTGGGCTTGGTCGGCTGGCTTTGTCTCCCTGAGCCAAGGTTATTGATGACATTGTTACAGAAAGAATGATTGCCAGGAGATACCGATTTGTCTTGATTGCGTTCATGGTGAATTTGGTTTAAAATAAACGGACTCATTAAATGGCTAAAAATAGCATGAGTTCTACAAAAATAGCTATATCCTTCGTGTTTGATAATGTTTGGATTGTCTAATAGTCGGTGAAATAGGAAAAGATGTACGTCGGAGCCTATAAACGCCAACCATTGTGAGCCGAACCCTTACATCGCCCAAACCGGGTTTTGAGACAGAAACATCCTGAAACAGAATCTGATGGGGCAATTGGAGAAAAGCCACTTGCATGAGTTTTTATAAAAAATACCGGGCCATGTTTGCCGATCACTTCAGCCAATAACACCTCTTTGCTGCCGAAATGCGCTGGGAGTCAGACCCATCTGTTTCTTAAACAACCGGGAGAAATAAGCAGCGTCCTCAAAGTTAAGCCGGTATGCCACTTCTGCAATGGTAAATTTGGTATGGTTGAGGTAGTTACGGGCTTCTGTCAGAAAATAATCATAGACCATCTGCATGGCCGATTTTTGGGCCATATCGCGGCAAATACGGTTTAGGTGTACGGCTGTTATGTGTTGTTCCTCGGCGTATTGACAGATATTTTTTTGAGGATTTCGCCCTTGCCGAATGCTTTTTTGAAACCTTCGAAAGATGGTCAGGCTTCGATTCTCAGGAGCACCCGACTGGTTGTCCTGTTGCTGTACGTAACGAAATACGTCGGTTAGCAGGGCAGCCAGCAGGGATTGCAGAACAAACTCGCGGCCCGGCAACGTATCGGCAGCTTCCTCGCTCAGCCGGTTGAGAACCAGTTGAATATACGTAAACCAGCGCGGTTGCAGACCAGCATCAATCACTTGAATATGACCACTTAGGCT
Source organism: Spirosoma sp. (assembly GCA_028288385.1). Taxonomy (GTDB): domain Bacteria; phylum Bacteroidota; class Bacteroidia; order Cytophagales; family Spirosomataceae; genus Spirosoma. The sequence goes on along the minus strand of JAQBNX010000266.1, from coordinate 2,946 downwards.
AGTCAATAACGGAATTTTGGCCGTTAATTCGTCAACAAATGACGTAGAGATGGTCAGGACCAGCCCCGCACCTTCAGCCCGATAGCGAAATCCGTGTAACGTGTTCTCGGGAATCAACAGGATACAGGGACTCTGAAAAGGTAATTCGCCCATTTCCGACCAGATTGTGCCGTCGCCCTCCACAACGCAGAATAACTGAAAAAGCTGGTGGTGAATGTGCGGCTTTATTACCCATTTATGCCGGTGGCTCCGGGTTTCAATCCGCTCGACCTGCACAAAATCGGGTAGAATTACCGGGTGTTGTTCACCATAGAGTCCATCGTAGTTCTGAAATTCCCTTTTCATGGCAACCGGCCTGATAACTATGTATGATTTGTCTCTATTTATTGCCGCTTTGTCCTAAACGCACAGGCCGGGTAAATTCTACTTTTACATCTTGAGGATTCTATACCTTGACCCGCAAGCCTAACCTGCTATGTTAACAACTCACCCGCCCCACCTGTCGCTCGGCTACAAATCCACGATTCTGCGGAGTCCGACCCAGCCGCTCATGCCCGTTCGGGAACTCATCCGCGACCTGAGTATGCCGGTTTTTGGTCAGTCGGTGCTACGTGAATTTGATAATGACCTGACTAAAAACGCCCGCATCAACGGTGAGCCGATTGGCGAACGGATCAAAGTGGCGGGCCGCGTAATGGACGATTCAGGGCGACCGCTGCCTAACGTGCTCATAGAAATCTGGCAGGCCAATGCGGCCGGGCGCTACGTTCATAAAGCGGAAATTCATGATGCCCCCCTCGATCCCAACTTCCTAGGGGGTGGACGGGTGCTGACCGATTCCGACGGGCGGTATTCATTCCATACCATTAAACCGGGTGCTTATCCTTGGGGTAATCACTACAACGCCTGGCGGCCCAATCACATTCATTTTTCCGTAATTGGCCATCAGTTCGAGCATCGGTTGGTCACGCAGATGTATTTTCCGGGCGATCCGCTGTTTGACTACGACCCTATTTTTCAATCGGTGCCCGAACACGCCCGTGATCTGATGATTGCTAAATTCAACATGGACTGGACCGAACCCGAATTTGCCCTGGCCTACCAGTTTGATATTGTCCTGAACGGTCGCCGACAAACACCCTTTGAATAATGGAACAACTCCGTCAAACTCCTTCCCAAACCGTCGGCCCTTTTTTTGCTTACGGACTGACCGCTGAGCAATATGGGTACCCCTACGACAGCCTGATGAATCATTCGCTGGTTAGTCCCGATACGCCCGGTGAACGAATTTATATAACCGGCCGAATAGTGGACGGAAATAACGTATCCATAACCGATGCGCTGATTGAACTCTGGCAGGCCGACCCGCAGGGGCAGTATCGCACATCACCCATTGAGCACAACACCGCTGCCCAAACGGACCGCGGATTTCTTGGTTTTGGTCGGATGGGTACGGGTACGCTACCCGATGGGCAATTCAAATTTACGACTCTTAAACCAGGAGCCATCGGCGATGGGTCGGCACCTCACATCAACGTCCTGTTGCTGATGCGGGGGGCATTGCTAAATCTGTACACCCGCCTGTATTTCTCGGACGAACCGGCCGCCAATGCCCAGGATGCCTTATTAAATGCCGTTGCGCCCGAACGACGCGCTACGTTACTGGCTCATCGGGAAGAAGTCAATGGTGAAACGCGCTACGTATTCAACATTCACATGCAAGGTTCAAACGAAACCGTATTTTTTTCGCTGTAAGCAATTACTCGTCCGATTGATGACTGCTCCTTAAACGATGCTTGCCGACTCGATTTTCACCACGCCCCAGATGGAGCTTCTTTTCTCGGACGCGACCGAACTGCGGTTCATGCTGTCCTTTGAATCGGCCCTGGCTCAGGCTCAGGCAGCCGTAGGCGTCATCCCGTTAGAAGCGGCCCTGATTATCGCGGATGTTTGTGGGCAAACCGACTGGACTACGGAATGGATTAAGGAACAAACCCTGCTGGCGGGTAATCCGGCCATTCCGGTTGTTAACAGGCTGAAAGAGCGCGTTGGCCACAAAAGTCAACCAACGCTTCAGTACGTGCATCAGGGGGCAACCAGTCAGGATGTGATCGACACCGCTTTGATGTGTCAACTTAAACAGGCATTTGAGCAGTTTGATGAGGATATTAACCAGCTAAACAACCTTCTGAGCGGCCTCGCTCGAGCCCACCGGCAAACACCGATGATGGCCAGAACGCTGCTGCAACAGGCGCTGCCCATCACCTTTGGCGACAAAGTGACTGGGTGGCTCGACGGACTGCAACGCTCCGAACAAAGCCTGAGCCGGGTGATGGCTGAATGCCTCGTGGTGCAACTGGGTGGTCCGGTAGGCAATGGGGCGTCATTGGGTCAACACGTTTCTGCCATTCGGGCGCAGGTGGCGGCAACCTTAAACCTGGGTACAACGACGCAGGCCTGGCACACCCAGCGCGACCGGCTTGTCGATATAGCGGCCACGCTCGGCATTCTAAACGGGTTGCTGGGTAAAATGGCTCAGGATATAATCCTCTTGATGCAGACTGAAGTGGGCGAAGTGTGGGAAGGAGCCGCTGCGGGCAAAGGTGGCTCATCGTCCATGCCGCACAAGCGCAATCCGGTCACCGCTACGTTCATGGTAGCCATTGCACACCAGACACCCGCCTTAGTGGCTACGTTGCTAAGTGCCATGATACAGCCTCATGAGCGGGCCGCCGGTGCCTGGCATAGCGAGTGGCCCGTCATGCGTAAATTGGTTAAGCTAACGGCGGCCAACCTTTACCATGCCAATGACTTGATCCAGAATCTTGAGGTAGATACAGTGCAAATGCAGCAAAATCTCAACCGAGCGAATTGATAATGGCCAAACAAACGGTAAATGGAATTTCATTGCACTACCAGTTAGACGGCCTTGAGCACGGGCCGGTC